>JBKCMS010000018.1:0-27197 GCA_046300175.1 Pseudomonadota bacterium
TTATTGCCTCAGTAGTCAAAATACGGCTGTAAACCTACCTTTTCTAGCTTGAAATCGCGGCAGATTAACGGCCCTAAGCCTACATACGCACTATTAGACATCCGTCCCTGCTAACTACCGCCGCGCGGTCTCTGAGAAAAAAGAGGGGTCCACCCGCTAGAAGTTTGTTGCTGCGCAGTACCGCCGCGCGGTCTCTGAGAGAAAGGTAGTGGGGACTAGGCGGCTAGTTCGTGCATGCACAACTTCTTCATTGAATCGAGATTCTCGACAATTCGTCCCACTCCGCGCACTACGCAAGTTAGAGGATCTGAGTCTCTGATAAATCTGATCCCGCTTCTCTCAGTTAGCTTCTCTGCCAAACCGCGCAGCATCGAACCCCCACCTACTAGATGTACACCATTACTCAGTATGTCTTGAGCAACCTCTGGAGAAACATTTTCAAGAGCTGTATAGATTGCTCCGACAATAGCACATAGAGGTTCATGTAATGCTTGGCGGATCGTCTCATTGGTTATTTCGAGAGACCTCGGCATGCCCGACGCTAGATCCCGGCCGTAAATAGTCATGGTCAGTAAAGGCGCATGCCTTAGGAGCGATCCAACTGTTATTTTAGCTCGCTCTGCTTCGAAGATACTAATCTCCAGCCCACACTTCTGTCGAATGAATCTTTGAATTGCTTCGTCCATCTTATCGCCCGCAACTCGTATGGCAAAGCTATACATGGTTCCGCTTAGACTCACGATCGCTATCTCGGTGGTGCCACCGCCTATATCCACCACCATGCTGCCGATCGGTTGATCAACTGGAAGAGAGCTCCCCACTGCAGCAGCCATCGATTCCTCGATTAGGTACACCTGACGCATTCCAGCCGAAAGCGCAGCGTCGAGCACAGCGCGCTTTTCAACCTGAGTAATGTCAGATGGAACACCTATAATGGCGCGGGGTTTTATAAGTGACCAGCGGGTGCGTACCGCATTTAGCATGTAGCGGATCATCTCACTAGTGACTCTAAAGTCGGCGATAACCCCGTCTCTCATGGGCCGGACGCAGCGAACGGCACGTGAAGTCTTGCCATACATCTGTTTAGCAGCAGAGCCGACCGCAAGAATCTCGTCCGTTTCAGCGTCGAGCGCAACGACAGAAGGTTCATTTAGCACTATGCCAAGCCCTTTTACATACACCAGCGTGTTAGCCGTGCCCAGGTCAATAGCCACGTCTGCCGCTATTACCGCGGAGACCTTATTCCAAGCACTTGACCGAAAATCCGAGCTCTTCTCTAGTAATTTACGCACGCACACCTCCAAGGTTAGCTGATGATTTAATTGATACTGGTTGTTGTTGAAGCGTTAAATCAATATTGCAGTGACCATTCCCAGAAAGCTTGGCTCGGTAGCACTCAATGCTAATTTCAAGCGGCTTGCCTGCGCTGCTTAGGTGACTCGCTAAGGCCTGGAGTTTGTGTTGGAAAAAACCACTCATCATATCATCCAGCGCTAGCGCCACATCGCCATCCGGAAGCCTCACACAGGGGAAATGCGGAGGGATAGCCTGTTGGGCCAAACGAACAAACTGCTCTGAAAGCTGCACTGCTAGAGTTACCCCACCATGCGATTCTAGTTCTTGCAAAGACTCCAGCCGGATTCGCAGTATCTCAACAGAGCTGTGCCCAATAGCCTCACCAAGCTGAAGCGTTTTGGCCCTGAAAACCTCCCACGAGGTCTCCACCTGTGCGCCCTGTCCAGCCTTGTGCACCCAGCTCAAGAGCTTGGGGATCATCGCCGCAAATTGCTCAAGTATCTTTATCTGGGCAGATGTAAAACCATCAGCCCTTAGACTGTCGCACATCAAGACTCCGCAGGGCCCGGATGATAGGAGATTTGATTGAGCCGGCGATGTTGTTCTAAGGTAATTACTCGTATTAATTGTCCCCTGTACCGCAACTGGCACGGCCACAAGGCTGCGGATTGGCTCGTCTTCTACATAGAGAGATAAGGCTGAGCCGCCAACTTCGCACGGAGCTAAGTGGATTGAGCGGCCGTGCTGGGCTACCCAACCAAGTAGACCGTGCCCAACCTGTACTCGGCAATTTTTTACAAGTTTTGATTGGGAGTGGACTGCCACAAGGTCGATTGATGACCCTCTATGGCTACCTGCGTCGCCGCGAGTCTCTCCTGGTAGGATATCTGAGGGAAGGAATATTGCGGTTGAGTGTGCTCCGGTGATCGATGACACCAGACGAGCCAGCTCGTGTAGGTCCTCTCTGAACTGATTTAAAAAATGCATCACTTCAAAAGTCACAACAGAAAGGAAGGGAGCAAGGCGGCGCGCCCGCTAACTTTAACTCGCCTAAAGTTAGCAGAACGGTAGACAATCGACAAGTCGCATTGTCTACCGTTTTTGAAAAAGTTCGAAGGACGCGATCGGTTCTAAGAGTTCTGAGCTGGCTTACCTGGAACCACCTTCACCGGCGCCGTACGTTTGCTTCGCTGCTTGTCATCGTTGTCCTCGGAGTTTCTATTGCCCCGTGGGGATCGCCTGTTGTCCTGTTCCTTAGTTGCTGCCGAGGATGATTCGTTTACAATCCCGGTTGCTACCTGCGGTCTAGCCGGCGCTCCCGCGTCCGTAGATCCCTCCATTTCAAACTCGCACTCGTCAGGTCGCAGTCTACCATCAGGCAGGATCAATATTTGTACCCTATACTCAGCTTCGAGACTGGCAATTTCTGCTCGTTTGTTATTCAGGAGGAAAAAAGCTGGCATAGAAGGGAGTCTAGCTTTGATCTTCCTCACGTGACCGACGATCACAGCTGCTTGCATCTTTCTCAAAGCTTCGAGCGCCACTAGTTCCGGATTCTTGATGTGTCCGTTGCCCAGGCAATGATCACAGCGGATATGGCTATGACTGGTAAGAGAGGCTCGCAAACGCTGCCTAGACATCTCGAGAAGGCCAAATTTTGACAGCTTACCAAGTTCAATACGTGCCTTATCTGAGCTAACGCAGTCCTGAAGTCGTCGCTCGACTGCGGCTCTGTGTCGTTTATCAGTCATGTCGATGAAATCAATTACAACCAGTCCGCCAAGATCGCGGAGTCTAAGCTGTCGGGCGACTTCCTCGGCGGCTTCCAGGTTGGTCTTATAGGCTGTTTCTTCGATGTTAGAGCTATCAGTTGCCTTACCTGAGTTCACGTCGATAGCAACAAGCGCCTCTAGCTGCTCGATGACGATGGCGCCACCAGAAGGTAGCTTTACCTCGCGTGATAGCGCATCCTGTACCTGCTGGTCGATGCCGTGATTGGTGAAGATCGGCCCTTTCTCTTCGTAGAGCTTGATTCGAGAACGATAGCGCGGCATGACTTGACCGACAAACTCCCGCACATTTTGGAACGTTTTGGCATCGTCAATCACGATCTCGCGAACGTCAGGAGTAAAGTAATCGCGAATCACACGGGTTGCTAGATCGTTATCTTTGTAAAGAAGTGCAGGGGCCTTCGCACTTTGGTTTGCAACCAGTATGCTCTCCCAAAGTTTGAGTTGAAGCGATAAATCGCGTGACAGTTCCCCCTGAGAGCGATCGAGGCCGGCTGTTCTGATAATCATCCCGATACCGACAGGAACCTCAAGCTCGCGCGAAAGACGTCCGAGTCGAATGCGCTGTTCGTTATCATGGATTTTTCGCGAGATACCTCCTCGGTCACTACCTGGCATGATAACCAGATACCGACCGGGCAGGGAGATGTAAGTGGTCAGGGTGGCGCCCTTCATGTCGCGCTCTTCCTTAACCACCTGAACAACAAGTTCCTGGCCCGGCTCTAGCACATCCTGAATGCGAACCTTCCCCTGACGCGAGCCTCTGTCTCTGAAACATGACGGGTGCACGTCGTTAATTTGCAAGAATCCATTTCTGTTAGTGCCGATATCAACAAATGCCGCCTGGAGGCTCGGCTCGATTCGGGAGATTCGACCACGATAAATATTGCCCTTCGCTTTCTTTCCAGCGTGCGATTCGATCTCAAGTTCGGCTAGGGTTGAGCCCTCGATGATAGCAATGCGGCACTCCTCTGGGTGCACCGCGTTTATCAGCATTCTCTGGTCCATGATAATTCTCCCAAGCGGGAGATGCTCGAAGTGACTGTCGTGAGCGCTTCAGGGAGGAACGGATAACGACCTCCAATCGGGGATTCGCTGTGTTACCAAGCGCATCAGCAAGGTTCACAAGGCCCTTGGGGTATGCGTTATAACTATTTTGATTTACCTGATTCACAGCGGCTCAGCTCACAATATCGTCACCACACTAATGTGGCCTTCCAAGTCATCGAAGAGGGGACGCTCCACCAATTCGACAAGCAGCATCTTCCAAACTATACATTTAAAATTTGTCGGTTGATTACCAACCTCCATCCGTAAGTAGCACAAAAGCCGCTAAACCGGTACCCCTGTGTGTCAAACAGTGTTTGATAGCACCGATTTCCAGCTCTCCGTATATCTTATGATCAACGGGGTTAAACGGCTTGGCCCATTGCTACCGGCTTTTTAGTCCTTTTTAGGTTCTAATCGGCTGGCAACGTTGTCTGGTAAGTTAGGATGCGTGTAAAAGCATCCTGGATGTGGAAACGGCGTTTTTGCAGATATCCTTTAACGGCTTGAGGTTACGGACGATATCCCCGTTGGTGAAGTATATTAAAGGGATGGAGGATCGGGCAGTTGGCCGTAATTAAAAGAGCCTCTGACAGGTGTGGTTTTAGGTACGTATCGGTATATGTTGGCACAGGTTAAGACCGGTGCGATTTGTTAGTCATGTAGTTCGGATCAGATCGAAAGAGGGGACTAGGGAGTGTTTGTAGTTGACATCACATTTCAGGGGGACGCGGCGTCCGTTGAGCGGATATTCGTTAGGCGTCCATATCTGACCATAGGATCACCCGATTCGTCTCACGTGGTAGTGAGCGAAATGGAGAATCTCGGATTCTCGCTGCTCATTCAGCGGGACTTAGCTCGTTCCTTTAAAGTCACCACAGTTTCTCAGAAGCAGCGCGGTGCACCTGCGTTTGTCGGTGGAACCTATGACGGTCGCGCCAGTATCGACTTGGGAGTAGTGCACTTTGACGTTATCGCGCTTGACCTCGACGTGATCATTCGCGAAAACGAACCGCTCGATAAAGCAGGTATGCGAATCCTTCGTCGAGCATGCAGCGATGCGGTTCCCGAATTCCCAGCTCTCTGTGTAACCTCTCCGACCCATGCAGTGCTCTCCTTTTTTCCTGATCAACCGCTTTTGGTAGGGAGATCACGCAGTGCAAGTGTTAGGCTCGATGTGCCCACTGTATCGCTTCAACATGCACGAATAGGCTATGAGTCAGGTCAGTTTTGGGTAGAAGACCTTGGTTCCACAAATGGCACATTTGTGGGGGATAAGCAGGTAGCCAGTCGAGTAACCGTTCCCGCCGGAGAGAGCATCTTCATAAGTAGAAGCGCTTCAGTGGTAGGTATAACATCACGCGAGCAACTTGCAGCGATTGATTCCTCTAGCGTTGCTACACAGGGGGCGAGAGCTGCTATCGAGGCCCTCTACCCGAGTCTTATTTCGGTTGCACCTGTGGCCCGTCCCTCGCGTATTGTACTGCGACCAGGCATGCAGCTTGATATCGGCCGAGACCCTGCTTGCGGTTTATGGCTGGGAGCACCACACATATCAAGACGTCACTGTGGTATTGAGGTGTCCAAGACTGGCGAGGTAAAGATCACCGACTCAAGCACTAACGGAACAGCTTACGATGAAGGAGTCCTCAGAAACTCGGATGTGTATAAAACCGCTAGTCAGCCAATCGTCCTCGATTTCGGTGCTGGAGTTACCGTTGCGCTATGCTTCACTGAGGATCAGGAACGAGTCTTTAAGGAGAGGCACGGCGCCCCAAACGCTTTCATACAGCAGGCCGGAAGTAAAGCCGGTGAGGTGGCAGACGCACGAGTAAGAGCACCCAGAGAGCGTCGAAATACGACGTGGTTCAAAATGGATGACTCAACATTGCAGGATATTCAAGCACGACGGGGTGGTTTAGCCACTCTGCGCGCGATGTGCAGCGGTATGACGCTGCAGGGTCGGATTGCTCTAGTTGTTATTGCACTGGGATTTGCCGTCCTTTTTGCAGTTATGGTTTTGATGGTGATGTCCGGATTGGATAAGTAAGGGGACGGAAAGCGATAGGTTTAGCGAAAAGATTTAGTGGTGAGTGGAGAAAGAGATATGGCAAGTGAAACAAATGAACTTACTTTCGTTAGATGCCCGACATGCCGTAGCCTAGTGCCGGCGAGCGCAGCGAAGTGCCGGATATGTAATGCCACGCTGGATGCGGGTCCAAAGAGCGCGTCGCCAGACCAGCCAGCCCCCGGACGCGTGCGCCAAAAGACAGTCTCCGCAGGAGCTGAAGAGGTCAAGAATATGGTCGGAGCAAATACTCCCCCAGCGGCACCTGCGCAGCCGAATCCTGCAATCCAGGTTACGCCAGCTCCGAAAAATACTCAGACTACTGCGTTTGATGGTTCGCAAGACGATGATACTTTCGATCCACTAGGGGCCTTTCTACAGGATCTGGATGCTGCCCCTGAAAAAGCTGTTGCACCAGCGGAGCCACACAGTACAAAAGCAATAGAGGATGTAGTTGATCTCTTCGAAGATGATAATGATGATAATGATGAAGATGATGATGATCTCGATGATTTTGATCTAGATATATTTGAAGATCCGGACTTGGACGAAGAGGAGCAAGATAAGTCTACTACAGCGCCATCAGATGAGCTTGAGGAGCCGCTCGATGATGATTTGCGTGATGAGCTAGATGATTTGCTACAGGCTACAGACGATGACGAGGTAGAGTATAAGGCCGAGGCAGAAGTCGTAGAGCCAGCGCCGCCTGTAACACGTCAGGAAACAGTGCAGCGAGGGCGCGGCGCTCTTTCTGAGCAACAGCAGCAGGTTTCTAGACAGCCTGATTCTCGGCAGTCACGTCCAGGGCCAGTAGAGCCCAAGCAGCAGACTAAACGCGATGTGCAGCCAGCACCAACGCGTGACAGCAAAGTTACGCAGTCGCCCCCGGCAGTTCGTCCAGGACAGCCGCCGATTCGGCCGCGTATTGGAGGTATGCCGCAACGTAGCGAGATGAAAACTCAGTCAGCGCCGGGTCAGCAAGTGGTAACCGCCCGGGCTGAAGCCCCAATGTCGTCGCCACGGTCGGCAGACCCACGGGAGCAATCGGTCAGGGTGATGCCAGTAGCGTCGCCGACTAGTCCAAAAACAATCGCTCCCTCAAGCGTCCAGGCTGGTCGTGGTAAGGCGGAGATAGCCGGATCACGCAACCAGACTACCTCTGCAGGTGATAGGGTCACTGAGCGTGGCGAGGGAAGTAGTGTTCGCCCCGGCAAGATGAAGCCAGGCCGCCTATTTGGATGGCTTGTTAGTTACGAGAATCCTGATGGGAGAGCGATTGAGCTGCGGGCAGGGCGCTTTTTTGTGACCGGCACAAGCATACGCGGTACAGATTTGATCCTAGAAGATCAAAGTATCTCGACCCCGCACGCTTTGATGGTGATAACCGAAAATGGTTTGCAGCTACAGGACCTAATGAGTGAACGTGGAACATTCGTACGTCCTCAGGGCGAAGCTCAGTACTCCCGGGAGGACGGCGTCGTAGAAATTCGTCACGGAGACTGGATTCGCTTCGGAGACGTTGAATTTTTAGTAACTATAGTGCCTTCGTAGTTAAGAAAAGGGCTGAAGCTGATGAGGCGTCGATGAAATTTCTGAGAGCCGTTTTTGTGTTGTGTGGTTTTGCGCTGGTTCTGGCGGGGTGTAGTTCTACTCCAGTAGCTGACGACGTGAACCAGCGTGAAGCAAACGAGATAGTTGCGGTCCTTGGAAAGAACAAAATTCAAGCTAGTCTCGTAAAGGGGCGAGGTTCCAGGGCGCGTTACTCGGTGGTTGTTCAAGAGAGCGACTTTGCGAACGCCGCTGCTGTCCTCAGTCGCCTGGGGCTACCGGCTGACAAGAAGCCATCATTTCAGGATCTAACGGCTGGCAATGGAATCATACCGCCATCCCGTGAGGTGGAGGCGTTACGACTTGACCGAGCAATATCCTCTGAGCTTGAGGATATCTTCCGTGCTCGGAGTGATATAGCATCAGCGAGTGTCTTAGTGAGGATGCACTCTCGTGAAGCAAGTGAGCGGCCCACAGTAACGGTTGTGGTACAGAGTGCTGCCGACGGGTCATTAGACACTGCAGAGGTGCGTGAGATCGCTAGGCGCGCAGTCCCCGGTATTCAAAATGACGACGTGTACGTTTCAGTTGCGAAAGCGGTTGAGAGAGCGGACGTGGGCGCAGAAAGCGTGCCGGAGCTAGTACCGTTCTTAGGGTGGTGGCGTGTTCGTGCAGAGGACCATGCAGGCCTTGTGTCACTTGTAGTCTTTCTAGTCGGGCTTGCAGGTGTTTTAGCGGGGCTTACAGGGTATATTATCGGCCAGTTTAATTGGCTCAATCGGCAGAATGTAGGGTCTTCTAGCAGGTCTGCTCGGACAGGTGGACTCAGTGGTAACATAGTGGCGCAGTCCGTTAGCTCTGTGCAGGCAGCGGATCCCAAGCGGCAGAACGGAGATGCAGGAGCTGATGTATGATGCGCCCTAACGCGTTTATGAGACTCCAACCTTATGACCGAGCGCGTGTAGCGATCGGCGTTTTGCTCGATGGCGTAGACGCGCCCCTTTATCTTCTGAATGATGCTGCCAGAGGAGCCGAGCTGCGTGAGGCGGCTGAGGAGCTGTTGGCCATGGAGCTCGATGTAAGATTCCCTTTTGTTGGAACGATGCTGCGTCTGGCGCTTGAGGAGGCCTCATGATGTGGTGGAAGAAACGGAATTAGAGTTACGGCTGTATAGAGATAAGATAGTATCCGAACTTGAGCGGAGAATGCGTGTGTTACAGGATGTAGAGCAGCGGTTAGCCAGGGCTCAATATATTTTTGACAAGGCGTCTCAGGCCTCTCGAATCGGTTCTGGTAGTACTGCGCGTAGACAGGTCGAAAATGCGCACCGAACAAAGCTACGCTCAGCTCTCAAGGCGCTTGAGCGCGAGAAAATTGAGGCGAAGACCGATTTTGAGCGGGCTGAGCAGAGGTTGAAGGAAGTTGACCTAAGGCTAGATGAGCTTCATAAAGAGCATGAGGAAGCGTAATAAGGGAGTGCACTGGTGAGTAGCCAAGGACAGATTTCAGGAGAGGCGAGTGGAGAGGTAGAGCCTTGGGAACCCCGCCAAGTTCTCAGGTCGCTTGATACTCGCGAGGCGCGTCTTACAAATGGATTTCTGCGCTGCCACCCAGAGCGCTGGTTCCCCGGCTTTGCAGAGCGCTGGACACCGATGGTGTCGGTGCTCGGCTGTGATCTTCAGGTTCTTGAGATTAAGCCGACTCTGCTGCTACCAGATGAAGGCTGGCAGTGTTTTAGGGGTAGCATAGAGAGCGAAGGGGTGCTGTTTGCAGTTGAGCAACAGACGGCGGAATTGTTTGCTGAGGAGCTGGTACCAAACGTAGGCTCAGGTTTGCCGGGTTCACTAATTGTTGATTATTTGGTTCAGCGTTGCATGGCAGTACTGGGAATGAGTCAGACAGTCTCTGAGACTGCAGGTGGTATGATTTTTCATGGGCGTTGTTCATACGATGAAGTTGCAGCCATCGCATCGGTACGCCTATCTCTATTGCTTAACTCGACCCCATGTACGGTGATGGTGTCTCTAGGACAGGAGCTGGTTGAACGTATGGATCGGCTGTGGCGCAGACAGGTTCACTCATCGGTCCGTCCGAGTGCCGAAGGGGGCATGTTGAGATTCGAGCTCGCGCAGCTGGGAGTACCGCCCCATCTTCTATCGGAATATGTCAGTAAGGGCACTGTAATTGACCTGGAAGTGCCAGTTTCTGATTCAGTAACTCTTAGGGTAGGGAGTAAGCTTTTCATGCCGGCCCGAATGGTCGATATTGACGGAATGTTGGGATGCCAGACGGTCCAGGGAACCGCACCAGTTCTCACTATCCCCGATGGCACCTCACGCTTGAGTGTTGAAATAGCCTCTGTGTCGGCCGATCAGGCGGCATTGTCCGAGCTTGGACAGGTAGGCGCGGTGTTTAATACCGGTCGCCCGATCGGTAGCCGGGTGATCTTGAGTATCAATCAAGAAAGGGTTGCAGAGGCGCGCCTGAGTACATACCAAGGGCGCTATGCGGTTGAGGTGTTGTAGGCCTTCTCAAGTGAAATACCCCCTGTGCAGATATTAATGCGCTGAGTACACTGTCGGCATGGATGCCACTTCATCAGGGTTGTCGTTATTGCTGGCCCTACTTTTATTAACCACTTTTGTTAAGACCGCCACCGTCCTGTCGATCGCCCGATACGGACTCGGTTTGGTGGGGTTCGAATTTGGCGCCGTTTGTCTCGTTGTTGCTCTGGGTATGGCGTGGTTAGCATGCCCACCAGAGTTAACAGCGCTCGGGTTCCCTGATGCGCTTTTCTCGCGCAATCAGACCGTTCAACCTCAGGCTGTTTCCCAGGCTTTGGTACCATACATGGAGCGCCGTATCGATCCGGCGATATCTAAACACTTTACGATCGTCGAATCAAAGTCGAGTGCCGGGGACAGTTCAGTTGAGCAAGGTCAGAGCGTGTCATCAACAGATGCTCAGGTAGTCGTTCGCGGAGAATCAGCATCGCTGCACAAAATACTTCCTGCCTACCTTCTATCAGAGCTAAAGGGAGCCTTTCAACTAGGATGTCTGATTCTTATTCCACTAGTTATAGTCGATTTGTTAGTAGCTCACGTATTAGCGCTGATCGGAGTCTCGAACCTGTCGACGGCCACAGTAGCATTGCCGTTGAAGTTGATTCTGTTTTTGGTTGCGGGCGGCTGGGGGCTGCTGGGTCGAAAATTTATTGGTATTGAGTAGAGGCAGTAGGGCATGGAATCGCACCTCTATGAAATGTGGGAGCAGGCCTGGAGGTTGGCGCTTACGATAGTTGTGCCAACACTGGCGATTCCACTAGTGAGTATAATCTTCTCTGTTGTTTTCGGTTTAATGGGGGTACGCGATGAAGGCGTAGCCTACGCTACTCGGGTGGTTGCTCTAATCGGAGTGGGTATGCTCACTGTGCCAATCGTCGCTTCTAGCCTGGTGTCGTTGATGACCCACGCTTTGCGGTAGAGCCTGTATGCTGGTGCTAATGTGCGCGATCGCGTTTGGCGGCCCACTGCTCGTGGTCTGTGGTGTATTGCTACTGGCTACTACAGGTGGATACGGATTAGTGCAGGGCGATTTTGCGCGAGTTTTCGTGACCATTGCCCTGAGCCTAATCGCCCTCGCAACCCTCTGCGCCGCTAGCACCAGTGCTCTCTGTAGATGGTGTCTTGAGCGCTCTGCGGGGCGGGGTGTGGGATTGTTAACCGGTCTTCTACTCGGAGTATTCTTTTTGTCGCACGACCTCACTATAAGTCTTTTGGCTCAAGCAGCGACGGGGCGGATCAGTGTCCCATCGAGTGGGCTGGTAGTGTTTGAATTTATGACGGAGGCCGGTCTATTGTTTGCACTAGCGGTAGTAGTGTGCACGCTGCTTGTTCTGGTAGTTGAGCTGCCGCTACGGTGGATTCAAGGTAGGGAGAGACTAATACCTGATGGAGCTTTCCGTACCCTACGTTGGGTAGGCGCTATAATTGCTATCGTCGCCAGCACAACTCTGCTTCGCGATGAGGGGCTGTTGCGACTCGAGAACACCGTGAAAAGGACTTTGGGCTGATTATGGTGGGGATGCTTCCAAGTAAGGAGCGAGTGCGAAGATTGCTAAGAGATGGTGTGTTATTGAGTTCTCCCTTGGCCACTCGTGCATCAGCGGCCGGTTTGGCTTGCGCGCTTATTCTGTTGTGTCGAGAGCGTATTTCAGATGCGTTGCTAAAACCGCGCAAAGTGACGGATGATGTACCGCAGGTTGGTTTAGATTTATTGCAGCAGGTGGTAGGCTTAGTCGCCTTATCTGCGGCACTGACAGCGGTTCTCGTGGTTGCGATAACTATGGTGCAGACACGAGGAGCTGCAGGCGCTGCGGTGCTGACCCATAGCGATAAAGCAAGTAAAAGAAGGCTATCGCCGGTGCTGGTGCCACAGGTGTGCATCGCTGGAGTGATATCATTTTTGGGCCTAGGCTACCTCTCTCCAGATATCCTCTACGGACTACGAATTGAGTCTGGTGAGCAGGTAGGCACGCATTTTTACCCGCTATTAGGTAAGATATGTAAACTGGTGGTTGTTGTAGCTGTCGTTTTAGCTATACTAGCGATGTTTGTTTACAGAGGGGCCGTTCTCTTGCGATATAGAGACAAGGCTAAGCACAATTAGAGGCCACGTAATTCGGTGGCGTTTTTTTATGACGCTAACTCCTGATCCATTTTCTCTATCACCACTACTTTCTGTTCTACCGAGCCTTGGCAATGTAACGCGTTTGGAGGACCTAATATCAAGTCTGTTCGCGCGATTTGAATCGGTGGAGGCGCTGCGAGAGTATGCTGAAACGTCTGATTCCCGGACGCGCTTGGCGAATGAGGCGGCGATGTTACGCCAGATACTTGACTGGTTAGCCGTTCAGCCAGAGGAAGGAGGAAATATCGATGAGTAAGGAGAGCGGCTCAGCAGATACCGCACGCACCAGCTACTCTAAGGAGGAGCAACTTGACATCTATGCATTGGCCAAGATGTGCCTTGAAACAGGTCACAGCCGACGAGCGGAGGTAATCCTCAAAGGCCTGACAACAGTGGTTCCAGAGTTTGTGCCTGGATGGTTGGCTCTATCAGTTGCTCATTCAGGGCTGGGAAATATAGAGGGTGCCCATGAGGCAGCCAGACAGGCTCTCAAATTGCAGTCTGATTCTCCAGCTGCCATGATCATCTTAGTCACGACAGCGCTCACTCTTGGAGATAAGGGAACCGCTGGCACCTATCTTGGCGAGTTAAAGGATATGATTGAGCAGGGTACGGTCAATGATCCTAACATTATTCGTCTCTTTAAGATGCAGATGGCTAGGTATCACGGCCAATGATAACTCCTGACTGGACCTCATCAATAAATCGTCCAAGTAGCGAGTTTGGGTTCTCCAAAATTTGGCTTGGTGCTCCAAATTCCACCAGGCGACCGTCTTGTAGAGCCAGTATGTAGTCCGAGTCTAGAATTGTGCCGATTCGATGCGCTATGACCAGCAGCGTTGATCCTGTGAACTCTCTGCGGATCGCTCGCTGAATGATTTGATCGGTGTGCACATCGATCGAGGCAGTGGCCTCGTCAAGGATTACAATCCTGTTTCGCCGCAGTAAGGCCCTGGCAAGGCAGATCAGTTGCCTCTGCCCATTGCTAAAATTAAATCCTCCCTCTCGTACCTCAGAGTCAAGACCTTGAGGAAGTGATGCGAGAAACCCTCTTAATTCAACTCGGTCAAGCGCAGACTCAATCTCCACATCTGAGTACTCGCCGAAGGGATCTAGGCTCTCCCTAAGACTGCCCGAGAAAAGAACGGGCTCTTGAGGAACAACAGCAATAGATGAGCGTAGCTGCTCCAGCGGGATAGTAGATGTGTCAATTCCGTCAATCTCAACACGGCCACCGCACGGCTCAACCAGCCGTAGTAGTGTGAGAATGAGGGTGCTTTTACCTGACCCACTACGCCCAATTACTCCAACTCGACTACCCGCGGCAATTGAACAGGATATCCCGTTTAGCGCCAGAGGCAGGTGGGGTCGATACTTAGCTGATAGCTCATGGAATTGTATGGTCCCAATCGATGGCCACTCCAAAGGCGCAGGAGATCCGCTCAAACGTTCGGGGGTAATTGACGAGAAACGCTCGATTCGCTCAAACGAAGTAAGGCTGTTCTCAACCATTGAGATGCTCCGAATTGCCCAGTTCATACTTGATGTCATAGAGCTAGCGTATGCCAATGCGAGGCCGGAAAAGGCAATGCCAGCTGAAGAGCTCCAGCCGAATGATGCAGCGATACCAACGGAGCAGATCAGTAGCGACCCTAGAGTTTCAAGCCGAATACCAAGCCATCGGTTAGTTGCAGTTTGAATGAAATTGCACTTAGTATGAATGTCTAGCGCGTGCGCAAATAATCTATTGAAAGACGACCCAAGAGATGAGGCGCGGAGAGACTCAATACCAGAGAGGCACTCCGACATTAACGAGAATATCGGCGAAAGCGAGATCGAAGAGAGCCTTTGAAGCTCTCGCGAAACAGGCCGAAAGACAAGACTAAGAGAGTAATAAGTGACTGCCAGCGGCGCCATGAGCAGTAAAGTGACTGGGGTTACAATCGCGATGACGAGTGATACGACCACAGTTTCAATAAAGCAATGCCCGGCGTCAATAATCGAGCGCGGTAAATTTAGTTCCACAGTTTCCAGATCGCGACTGAAGCGGTTGAGTATGCGCCCCACGGGGTTAGATTCGAAAAAAGTCAGGGGAGCGCGAAGTACCCCGCGTAAAAGACATCTGTGCGACTCCGCTCCCGCAGCAAGGCCACGACTAAGAATGTACATAGTGCGCATGTAGGCCATAATGCACAATAACGCGATGCAAAAGAGGTATCCCGATATAAACGACGCCAAGTTTATCCCGCTATTACTGGCCCAAGTGGTGAGCCAGAGATCGGTACCAACAGCAGCCCCCTGACGACCAACAAATAGCATCGCCACAACTAGGCCTGCTAGGCCAGGCGCGAGGCGCTGCGCATATGACATAACGGTTGAGGAGTGTATAGAGCCTATGTGACGATCCTCGACCTCGATAATTGAGTTTTTGCTAATCTCGTCAGGCCGGGGTAAATAATTTTCAATCTCCGATTGAATTTCATCATTTGTGGGATGGGTCATAGAACAGATATGCTCAGGTGTCGTGATTGCATGAACCTTTAAGAGTGCAGCAAAGCGACTCTCTCGTTTCTTGAGTTCTTCAGGAGACCCATCCTCAACAATTACTCCATTTTCAAGCACCAGAACGCGATCTGCTAACATGGCAAACTCAACGCGATGGCTTATCAGCACCCTTGTTTTTTCAGCAAGCTCTTCGCAGATTAGTTGTGTGAAGACATGGTTTGCAACTTGGGGGTCAAGGGCGCTCAAGGGATCGTCAAATAAGAAGATATCTGCATCACTGTATAAAGCGCGAGCGAGAGCAACTCTTTGGCGCTGTCCTCCCGAGAGATTGATTCCGCGCTCTCCTATCTGTGTCGCATCGCCATGTGGCAGAGTAGCCAGATCAACGCTTAATCCGGCGCAGGAGAGCGCTCTCTGGTATCGCTGCAAATTTAGTTCCTGGCCAAAGAGGATATTGTTTCGTATCGAGTCGCTTGTGATCCACGGAAGCTGCGGTACATAGGCGATAGAGCCACCAAGCGATACAGAGCCGAGATGAGCGGGCAGTTCACCTAGCAGAGTAAGCAGTAAGCCAGATTTTCCAGAACCAACACCACCTACAACTACCACTAGTTGCCCATGCGGGATCTCAAGGTTCGGCACTTTAACAGCTGTAATACCTCCAGGTCGCCAGGAAGACTCGACTCCTGTGAGCTTGACTGCACAGTGTAGACTGGGGGTTGCGTGCGGCGCGGTAAATTCCGGAGAAGATAGGAACGAGTATAGTCGTCGGGATGCAACGTGTGCCTCCATCAGATTGTACACTGTCTCTGGCAGAATATTAAGGGAGAAACGTAGCAACATGAATAATGTCAACACTGGAAACAGAGTCGCTGCATCGAGCTGCTGACCTTGGGAAACAAGACAGATCGAAGTAATCGCCATAGCAATCGCTGGGGCGCTTCCTGAAGAGAAGGAAAAAATGGCAGAGAGCCGTATAAGTCGCCTCGAGATGGCTATCTCTGATTGACGCAGGTCGTGAATTTTTTTCTCAAGGCTTGCTTCCCATCCTTGAAGCTTAGCGGCTTTGATGTGAATCAAACTTTCGCGGGTCAACCCAATACGTCGGTCGGCAACCTCAGATAGCTTTCGGCGTAGTTTGCCTTGTTTGCGGGTAATTACCGTGGAACCTAGCAGTAAAAGTAGCAGCGTTGAGCCGCCGATCAAAGAAGCCACGCCGACCAGACGATAAAGTAAAAATAGAATCGCTATCAGTGATAGTGGGTGGTGCCAGAGGGAATGAAGAAAGCCGATCAATATCTGAAACTTGAGCGTGTCTGAGGCGATCAGATTCACTATAAAGCCAGAGCTAGCTTTCTGTAGAGCAGCGCGTTCTTGCCTAAGCGCTTTTGCGAATATGATTGCGTTTAGGGCTGCGCGAATCCGGAATGCCAGGTTCGGCAGAATATAAAAAAGATGGTGGACTAAAAAGATAGTAGTGAGTGAAACACACGAGAGTGCAAGGGATGCTAACAGGGAATACGATACCCAATGTAGCTGCTCCGGCAAGGAATGTCGAAGGCTGATAAACCAAGGTGGATAAACAAAATCTCCTCGTAATCCCTGGAGTAGCTCCCGTAATAGAAGCGGGCTAGAGAGGCTCAACACGAGTCCGACTAAAGATAAACACACTACAGTAAGTAGTTCACGGCGATAGAGTGTAGCGATAGCAAATCCGATTGACAGGTGCCCCTTGGAAGAATGACGGATAATAGCTTTGTAGAGCTTTTCACTCTCGTTAGTAACGGAGAGGTGGGCGGGTAGAATTGGCAAAGCAGCCTCAACAAGAGGGGTCTTATTAGCCTTTTTGATGAGTGGGGTGACCCAGCTAAAAGTTAGTCGTGCACGCCATAAATCAGAGCCATAGTGGAACATGATCACGATCCTAACACGTCGAGAAGGGAGGGGAACCCCTATCCATGATTCGAGCCCGAGATTTGGACCGATCCTCATTTTTTGCGGACTCGGCGGGCCGGCGGTATTGGGTTGTGATCCTGCTCATTGGTAACTTCTAAGTGCTACCCCACAATACTTACTGAGCAAGCGAGGAGATGCCTCGAATTATCAGCACGAAGGAGAACAAACATGGGAACCACAACATCACCAGCAGGGGTGTCCACTGAGAATTCAACATTTACGACGATTATTTCGGTAGTAGCGCTAATAGCCATCGTCGCATTGATTTATTTCATCGCACGTGGTCGAGCTACCCCTCCAGGTGCCCCCGAAAAGCTCCAGCCAAAGACCTCTCAGCAGCAGCCGCAAGGACAGCCACAACAGCCTTAACAGGTTCAGCCATTACCTTATTGGCGCTGCTGCTGGAGCAGTAGGCGTTTGCACCGCGCTTCTTAGAGCATCATCAAGTGAGGGGCGGCTAGCAGGCGCCGATGTGATCTGTGCGGCGGCAGGTGATGGCTGGGGAGGCGTGGTGGCTGTGCGTTTGGATTCGAGTAGCGCCTCTTGATCGAGGTTGATAGGGGTCCCCTGAACAGCTACGGCTGGCCCCGCTGTTTCAGCCGGAGCAGCGGAGGCGCTAGAGCGCTTGGCCTTTCTTTTTATCAGTTTCGGTGTTGGAGCAGGGGTGGGAATAAATGCTGGGTGGATTATTCGCGACTCAGTGGCGCTAGCCGCACCTCCTAGTACCTCCTGTCTGCCAAAGACCTCAAAGATCCCACCTTGACCTGAATGCAGATGCGCAACGTAAGGATATTGCTCTCGCGTTACCGGGAAAGGACCGCGAATAATCCACTCCTTAGTCTTTGTTGTAGGTTCAATACGCGGGACAGCCGAGTAGTATTCCCTCTCGCGGGAATAAAACATCAAAAGCTCAGACTCCATCTCGGAGCTACCCTGGACCTGAATCGCTTGAGGAGCCCCACGGCTGCGCACGAAGTTGTATAGATAGACGCTCCCCTCCATCTCCTGGGCTAAAAAAACATTGGCACCGATGTATGGGCTTTGTGGGCTAACCGGAGTGACCCCACGATTGGCGATGCCGTCAAAAGCTGGCGAGTTCGTTGAGCATCCGCCAGCTAAAAGACCGAGTACAAAAAATGCAGCAGCCAGGAACTTGAGGTATGGTGGTGACGAGCGCATTTAGAAGCTTCCTTGAAGGTTAAACCTATCAAACACAACGACCACAGCCAACGTAATATGACAGCAGTAAACGCCGTTGAATGAGCCGGAAAAGACCGGTGTGATTACAGTGCTCCCTGTAACCGCTTGGCGTCAATACGGTTTTTATAAAATTCCATTCCGTCTTAATTATTAAGTTCCTGGGCTAATCCGTCGACATCCCTAGTGTGAGAATAGTTGCGCTAGAACCTTTTGTGACCGATATACTTAGCCGCTTTGGATCGGGGTGGAAGCTGGTCGGGGTTTCGCACTTGGGCGGTCAACTACCCAGTGCTACCCAGGCAGTAGTACTGACTCGCCCATTGGGTCAGCGGGCTCGGTACGGTGATACGAATGCCGAGCGACTTGCGCGTGGCTTGTCTCGATATCCACTAGAGGTAGAGCATTTTAAAACTCTTGCTCCGGATGTTGTGCTCGCCGAGGTCTGTGAGGAGGACAAAGATGCGTTTATATTATGGGCGGAGGAGTACCTGGCCAGTGAAGTGGGGCAAAGGGTGGCAGTGCTCGATGTCTCTGTAAATGGACTAGACGCCGTATATCGAGTGATCGAGGAGCTTGGCGGCTTAGTCGGAAACCGTGTTGATGCGCGACGCTTGGCCAGCAATATAAAGGCCCAACTGATGCATTGGGCTGATAGTTTTTTTGGCCGTTGTCGTGGTAAACAGGTGGCGGTTCTCTCAGGGATAGAACCCCTGACGATGGAAGGCCGGTGGTTTCCAGACCTGATTCGTCTGCTAGGTGCCAAGAGTATAGACCCCGTGCTATCCCGGCCAGCAGAGGCGCTTGCATGGGCTGAAATAGTCAAAGCGCGAATCGACGTACTGGTAGTTGCACCTGAAAATTATTCTATTGCTGAGAGTGTGAAGACCCTTTCTATTTTGCAGATACTACCGGGATGGGATGATATCCCCGCGGTCAAGAGAGGCGAAGTTATTTTTGCCTCAGGCACCGATCTATATCGTCCAGGCCCACGCTTTCTGAAAGGCGCGGCGATAGTAGTATCTGCTATCGCGGGTCTTGATAGTGGCTACATTACCGAAAGAGATGAGTACTTTAAGGTACGCTACCTAGAGCTTCATCGACACCGATTTTTGTGATAGCCTACCTTAGGTATGTCGATTCAAGATAATAAAACATGGGTAGAGATAGGAGGGGTTGATTGCGTCGCGCTCGAGCGCGAACTCTCGGCTAGAACAGCAGCGCTCATTTCACAGGGACGTATGCCCGCCAACGAAGTCGAGCGGCTAGCTAAGTTATCCACCGCAATCTCTAGTGGGGCCTTTGTTGTAACGGCCGAGAGGTTAGAGCTTTTACGGGGATTGTGCCACCTCTATTCGGCGGGGATACGCGCCGAAAAGATAACCTCACACAGGCCATACATAGGACCGATAATTGTCCGGACTAAAAAGGCAATCTTCAGAGTCCTTTCAGCGCTCTTAGGGCCCAGTTTCCAATTTCAGCGGGACTTTAATGCGGGTGTAATTCGCTTGCTCGGAGACCTTTGCAACGAAGATAAGAAAAGGCAGTAGTACAAATCGCTACCTCGATTGTGGTCCTCTTTTGCATCACGGCACTTAGCTTATTTGTAACTGCTCACCAGAAATACTGCATCCCCGCTCATGTGATAATAAGAAAGAATGATCAACGAAATTGCTTTATTTAAAGATCAAGCATGAACCACTACCTGTGAGCCCGGTGAGTGGTTACGCTTATTTTCTTTCCAACGATACAAATCTCAGGCTAACACCAATTCCAGCAAAGATATCTTCTCCGAAACTGCTATCTAAGCGACTGCCTAATCGTATGTCATACTGCACGTCTTGTGAATAGCGATAGGTTAATCCAGTGTCGATCAATTGCACATGTTGATCGGTAGCATCGAGGATCCCAAACCATTCAAGGTAGTATCCTAAAAGATCATTTATACGAGATCCAATGACAGCGGATTGAGCCCATATCGTATTGACCCGGTCGGTAGTCGACTCGTCTACTCGGCGTATCTGCGTCGAGCCGGTAAGGTACAGGGGCGTAGATATGGACCACGAGTATAGCAAATTTAACGCGGGCAGAGCTCGGTCTGAGTTGTCAATCCCAGAGCCGGTTGGAATAGTCATTCTTGGCACAAGCGCCAGTTCTGGCAAGGCGCCGAACTGGGGGGTAACTCCTATTTTAACGCCAAGCTGCGTGTCGCTGAAGTTAGTGGTTGAATCGCCTGAGGCGTCGCTAGTGATGAGAGACTGGCCGAGCCTAAGTTCTAGCCAGTCGAATAGCGTACCATGCCGCAGAGCTGCCTCTGGGTAGGAGTGATTGCTTTCGTATGGAGCACTAGTACCAGTGTAGGAGTATGTGTAGCCAAGTTCTACCTGAGTTGTTCCACGACCGACCGTTGTACTCGCATCAGTGAAGTTTGGCCTATCCGTAACTATAGGACCATTTAAGTTAAGTTGCGCGTCCTGTGCCGGCTGACCGGGCCATAAAAATATAAACGACCGACCAGTTCTAGTTTTTATGGGGTCAGCATATGAATCAAATGAGTATAGGAATACAACCGCCACGACAATCCAAAAAAGTCGAACGCTAATGAGCGCTATAGTCGAGGAGATTTTAATCCTCATGAAGTGATCACTATCAGAGTCGCGCCGGCGTTAACTAGAGCCCCTTTGGAAACCTCCACAGATGCAACAACTCCATCACGTGGGGCCCGGAATGGGTGCTCCATCTTCATCGAGTCCAGAACAATCAGCAGGTCTCCAGCTTGAACCCGGTCTCCCTGAGATATGTTTATGGTGGCTACTTTGCCTGGGATGGGTGAGGTGATCGCCAGTTCTCCGGCAGTGTTGTCACCAGCGAGCGTTCTGGCGCGAGAGTGCACCGTCAGGTGGTTTGTGGAGCTCGATTTTGTGTGAATCCAAGTGTTATCGCCGTCATGCACTATTGCTACAGGTACGGCTGCTGAACGATCAATTGATGCTGAGAATCTCCTCAGAGCTGGTCCAGCACTTTCGTCGTGCTCATTGCTCGGTGAAAGTCGAATAAAAATCTCTCGTTGATATGGAGCAGAGAAGCAAACGAGGATGCCACTGTCCTCGTAATACGCCTCAGAGTTGATTAGCAAACTGTGAACGGAGGTAGTAAAAGGGTATCTGATATGAGATGCCAGAGTTTTATCTGAGTCTGTCCATGGAGAGTCAAGTAGCCAACGCGAATCGTGAGAGATAATTCGCGCAGCAGCTATAATTGCGTGACCAGTGACCCACTGATCGTGCAGCTCTTCAGTCGACGGCAGCAGCTTTGCGGTGCCCTGCACAGTGTGCTTGAGTTCACGAAACGCATCTGTAGTGATAAGGTGGGTCAGCAGGGATCGGTTTGTGCCGACGCCGGATATCTGCGTGGCGCTGAGAGCGTTCTGTAATAGTTGTATCGCCTGAGATCGGTCTGGAGCGTGAACGATAATCTTACCGAGCAGCGAGTCGTAGTGATGCGACACCTCACTGCACACTTCGTATCCCATGTCTGCTCGTATTAAGCCGGAATCGCTAGGTCCCCGCGGAATGTGCATATCGAGAATTATCCCTGTTGTTGCAGTGAATTTCCCCGTGTATTCCTCTGCGCAAAGCCGCGCCTCAATGGAGTGTCCGATAGGCCGTGGTGTGTCACATGAGCCGAGCATCTGATCGAGACTTTGTCCACTAGCTATGTCGATCTGCAATTTCACTAGGTCAAAGCCAGTGGTCATTTCAGTGACCGGATGTTCGACTTGCAGTCTTGTGTTTACCTCAAGGAAATAAAACGAGCCGTCCTGTGAGTAGAGGAACTCAACTGTTCCAAGGTTGCAGTACCCAACCTCTTTAGCCAACCTGGCCGCGGCCTGACATATTTCCTCTGAAACTCCGGCTTTTAGGTCTAGGGCTGGCGCTTCCTCAATAATCTTCTGATTGCTTCTCTGTAGAGAGCAGTCCCTAGTGCCTAGAGCTACAACGCGGCCGTGAATATCCCCAGCTATCTGTACCTCGATATGCCTGGCAGGGGATATATACTTTTCAACGAAAATCTCAGAACTGCCAAAGGCCTTCAAGGACTCACGTGCCGCGCTTTCGAGTGCCTCAGGGCACTGCTCAAGGCTATTAACTAGGCGCATCCCGCGACCACCACCGCCTGCGGCAGCTTTGATGATCACTGGAAATTCAACTTTAGAGGTAAACTCACGTAGCCTTTCGATATGGGCTTCGAATGAGTCTCCAGTTAGGAGTAGGGTAGGAGCAACAGGCACATTAGCCCGCGCTGCGATCGCTTTTGCATTGGTTTTACTGCCAAGCTCTCGTATGGTCTGTGCGCTGGGGCCGATAAATGTAACACCTGAGCTTGCTAGTGCCTCAGGTAGAGCTGGGTTCTCAGAGAGGAACCCGTACCCAGGGTGAACGCTGTCAGCCCCACTGCGTAGCGCGGCGTCAACGATGGCTTCTACAGATAGGTAGGCCATTGGGCCGCCGATACACTCTGAAAAACTCGCTTCGCGCACATGTGGAGAGTGAGCATCAACTTCGCTGTATACCGCAACCGTTTCGATATCAAGAACGCGGCATGTGCGAATAATTCGACGGGCAATCTCGCCGCGGTTGGCGATCAGTATACGACGGATAGGCTGCTTAGCATTTATCATCTTGCACGCTACATGCGAAAAGTACCGAAAGAGCGGGGATTTGCTCCAGCCTCGTACGGTGAAACTGATAGCGCGAGGCTAAGAGCAGCGCGAGTCTCAGAGGGTTGTATAATTCCATCATCCCACAGTCGGGCTGATGCATACAGAGCGTCTGTTTGCTTTAGGTATTGCTGTTTAATTTCCTCGTAGTAGGCCTGCTGTGCATCCGTGCTCCAATCTTCACCGCGACCCTTTGCACTATCTGCGCGAACTTGAGTCACCACGCTAGCAGCTTGATCTGGCCCCATTACTCCGATACGAGATTGAGGCCACGACCAGAGAAAACGGGGTGCATAGGCTCGGCCGCACATTGCATAATTCCCGGCGCCGTATGAGTTGCCTACGATTACTGTGTACTTGGGCACTCGGGCACAGGCAACGGCCGTTACCATCTTGGCCCCGTCTTTAGCGATGCCTCTGTGTTCATACTCTTTGCCGACCATGAATCCGACGATGTTCTGCAAGAAAACTAGAGGCACGTTTCGCTGATCGCAGAGTTGAATAAAGTGGGCCGCTTTAAGGGCGCTTTCAGAGAAGAGTATCCCATCGTTTGCAACGATCCCCACCAGATAACCGTCAATCCGAGCAAAGCCGCAAATGATCGTTGTGCCGTAATTTGATTTAAACTCATCGAGTGCGCTGTCATCAACAATTCGCGCTATGATTTCACGCATCGGAAAGTACTGCTTTGGGTCGGCAGGGATAAGGCTATGAATATCGCGTGAATCAAAACGTGGTGGCCGTGATACCTCCCGAGGTGTTCGAGTCGGTGTGGTGTTGTGGAGTGAACTGATGCAGCGACGAGCGATCGCCAAGGCCTCTTCATCGCAACTGGCTAGGTGATCGGTCACTCCACTGATACGCGAGTGCACATCGCCTCCACCTAGGTCTTCAGCCGATACAATCTCTCCAGTCGCCGCTTTAACCAGTGGCGGTCCACCGAGGAAGACCATCCCTTGCTTGCGTACAATAATCGCCTCATCACACATAGCAGGAACGTAGGCTCCACCCGCAGTACACGAGCCGAGCACCACGGCGATTTGCGGAATCCCCGCAGCGCTCATCTGCGCTTGATTAAAGAAGAGACGACCAAAGTGGTCCTTGTCCGGGAAAACCTGCTCCTGCATCGGAAGAAATGCGCCCCCGGAGTCCACCAAGTAGATACACGGAAGCTTGTTTTCCATGGCGATCTCTTGTGCACGCAGGTGCTTTTTAACCGTGAGCGGAAAGTAGGTTCCTCCCTTTACCGTGGCGTCGTTGGCGACGATCATGCACGGCTGACTCTCAACTATTCCGATACCGGTGATAATACCGGCCCCGGGACGTAGTCCTTCCTTGTACACTTCATACCCGGCGAGTTGCGCTACCTCAAGGAAAGCTGTGCCCGGGTCTATCAGTTGTGAAATCCGGTCATGAGCCAGAAGTTTTCCGCGCTCAAGATGCTTAACCGTTGCTGAATCAGTCGAAGCAGGCCTCGATAGCAGGCGAGCTGTGTTAAGCCGTTTCAGCTGCTCTTCAAATGCGCATCGGTTGTCTGAAAAGGGTGGTTCGGAGAGGGATAATTTTGAGCCTAAGTGCATATAACGTTTAGGGTAGGTAACCCGCTGCATCGCGTCAATCTGGAATAAATTGCAGCTAATCCGAGCGCATGAACGGACTCATTTAGGGCCGCAGAAGGCCCCGTAAAAGCCAGGTAACTTACTGTTATTATGAGTTAAATTTAAAAATAGGGCGAATTTAGTCGAATAACCTCACAGGAACCGGTACAATAAGGGATCATTCGCTCCACAGAGCCGGAGGCAATCGTGAATAGTAAAGAATTTAAAGACGTTAGCGGACAGCTAAGCGTGATGAGACCATCCGTTCCATACCTCAGAAAAGGGGTCTGCTACGTCATGTTTGCATTCGAGCTGGGGCTCTCTGTAAAGCTAGATGCAGCGGCAGCTCAGCTAAAGCAGGATGTAGAGCGGACAAAGTTTCGTCGTAATCGGCGTGCCCCGAAGTACTTTGATTACGATCCGCCACCACTCCGTATCGTTCAGCATGGGCAGCAGATAAACGCTGGGAAATTTTTCACCAAACCTCAAGCAGAGATCACTCTATTTGATTTTGGTGGTTGTTCGGTCAGCTACCAGATCGATATCTCGGGCCCGATGTCACACCTAATTGAACTGGGCGAAGTGTTGTACGACAACGCATTTCTGCTTGAAGATGCTCGGGAGCGAGTGCGGCAGCTCATGGACGAGATACAGGCGTTCATATCACGACCTAATCTCAACGAGTCGGTAGAGGATTTTGTTGTCTATCACCTGGAGGATTTTGAGGGGGACCCCAATATCGCCACCCTTCTAGAGCAGGGTAGCCGCGAGTTTGCTTCTCTTTTGCGCGCCGAGCGCGATGAGCTTGGAAATGAGGAGATACACGACGCTCTCAACACGCGCACATCATATGGTTCAGAGGATTGCGCAGTGATCGACTGGAACGGCGCGTTGTTCTTCGGACAGAACGTAGATGATGTAAGGGCAGTATTGGAGTTTTGCAACGTTGAGTTTCTTGAGATGCGTTTTCTTGATGAGCAATTAGACGACTATCTTGAAGAGGCTTATGCCGTTCTAACGATGAAGAAAAAACGTGGAGGAGCCGACCTGCATAAGGTTGCTCGATTGCAAGTCGACTCGGCGCTGCTTTATGAAGCCGTTGAAAATGCGCTCAAGCTTTTAGGTGATCAATACCTAGCTCGGGTGTACTCCTTGGCCTCTGGCAAGTTTCATCTTCCCGAGTGGAACAGCAGTATTCGCCGAAAGCTGGATACTCTAGATAGTATCTATCAGAAGCTTTCTGACAAGGCGGCGCAGAAGAGGTCTGAGGCTATGGAGTGGACTATCATCGTGCTGATTTTGATCGAGGTTGTTATGGGCCTTTGGGAGCGGTTTTAGGGACTTCCCCTGAGTTGTGCTCCTTGGTAATCAGGTGGGGTGGGTATCGCTCTACTTGTTACAACCGCTCTTTTACTCTGCTTCTTTATTTCGTGGGGGTGTTGGTCCTTCGCTGGAATTGGACTTCCTATTGGAGTCAACGGCACTATCGATTTCGCCCAGTACTGGTCAGCTTGGCGATTGTTGCAGTCCGGACAGAATCCATACGATGGGAGATTAATGCACGCGATGCAGGCGAGTATCGGCCAAGCCGAGGGGGTCACCATCATGATGTGGAACCCACCCTGGACTGCGCTTCTATTGTCACCCTTTCTGGGACTGCCGTTTGAGGCGGCGGCGATATTTTGGCTGCTCGCTAATTTCGTCCTGATCGGTGTTATCGCTGTGCTCACTCCCAACGCTCTTGGATTCTCTCAACTACCCACCTGGTTGTGTGGTTTGGCGGTTTGCTTCCTACCGCTATTTGACTGTTTACAGATGGGCCAGCTTAGCATTGTGCTGACCTGTGGGTTTATTTTGTTCATGCACTTCGCTCGTACCGGTAATTATTTTGCTTGCGGACTCACCACTGTTATTTTGAGTATGAAGCCTCATCTGTTCCTCTTGTGCGGCATCCCGGGAGCTATCTGGCTCTATCAGATTGGGCTCAAGCAAGCCCGCACATTTTTATGTGCGGCCGGGGGAGGATTCCTAACAGCTTTGCTGGGAGCGTGTGTTTTTGCACCTTTGTGTATCACGTGGTGGTTAAGTGGGTTAGAAGGTCAACAGCTTGAGCCGGGGGTGGTTCCGGTACGCCTTTGGCAGAGCGCTACGTTGGCCACAGTTATTAGGATATTTTTGGAGCGGTTGAGCGGCTCGCTATACGACTGGCCGCTGTGGGTTATGCCTTTGCTGGGACTAGGAGTGGTGGCAGTGATGACCGCCAGGGCAGGCACAAAGATAGATTGGGCAACCCTGGCGCCAAGGTTGCTACCACTATGCTTTATCTTTTCTAGCTATGGATGGCTGTTTGACCAGTCGCTCTTAGTCATCTGCAATTTCGCTATTCTGGGAGCTGCCTGGACGAGCAAAAGCGCTTTACAACGTCTAATCGGTATCGGCGGGGTAATTCTGATTCAGCTTGGTATGTTGATGATAAATGCCCGGACCAGTAATGGGCAGCACTACTATTTCTGGCTGCCGCTGGCATTATTAGCCCTGCTTTGGGTATGCAAAAGGCGGCAGGGCAATTTGAGAGCCATCGAAGGGGCTAGTGGCGGATAAGAGACTTCAGCGGTTGGTTTATTTGTTAGTTAAAGCAGTAGGTTGAGCCTTTTGTCGCCTATAGTGACGTGCAAAAGTCCGTGCCAGTAAAACTGGCAAGGCTTTTGCTGGACATCACTATAGGTTGTTGTTTTGATTCGCATCCGCGAATCGATAGCGTTCTCCAAAACTCGGGATTTCGC
>JBKCMS010000019.1:0-3562 GCA_046300175.1 Pseudomonadota bacterium
CTAAGTCGCTTGAGTATTTCTGCTCTTTGCTGCGGTGTGTGTTTTAGCTTTTTCATCGACTACCCTCGAAATATTGATGACGCTTAACACTATCGATAATTTTGCAGCGCGGTTAGAGCGGCGCTGGGTGGACGGTTACGCTATTACGCTTAAGCTCCCGGATTACTGTCGAATGACTAACCCCGATTTCTCTGCCTATCCCTCGATAGCTCATCTTCGGACTCATACTACACAATCGATACAATTCGTTCCGCTGCTCTTTCCTTAACTTCTTGCCTGCCATAACCACTTAGACTTCATACGCTTTCTAAGTGGTGCGTTAAGTTATTGAACCTGCCCTGCTTGAACCGATATCATCTCCTCGGAGCGAAATACGGGCCAGGTCCGCCTTTGCCTGAATTGATCTTCGACATCGAACCGATTTCACCCACTAACCCGTGTACCGATAGGTACAGACCTGGTGCTACGTGGCGCACAGCTGAGAGTGCAAACCCGAGGTTGTAGAAAGCATCTGAATGCTGCTCGGTAGGTAGATTCATAGCGACGGCAAATACTACTTTCTTTCCCTTCTCGTGGAGCGCTTGCATAAAGGAGCTGTCTTCACGCAGCTTAGTTCCTACGACTTCCGCCCCGAATGTGCCAACAGTCACCACTAGTTCTGTTTGTTGAGCACCTAGTATAGTAGCTTTAAGCTTGTTGATGTGCTGTACGGTCAATTCACGGGAATCGTAAGCCACTGCTATATCGAAAAATGTCGGCATCTGCTTGGGCCGAACCTGCTCCCTGATGTAATTTTCGCAAAAGCCTGCTTGGAATTTCTGTTGCACCGAGAGTTCCTGCCCCTCTATTGTTCCTCCCATGCCGATAATTAAGGTATTCGGTGCTAGTGGTGAAAAGCGATCCTCGTCGGCATCGGCTAAGAAGAACACGCCACGAGACTCAAGTTGAATTCCTATCTCTTCCGGCTTAAAAAGCCCGCAGTGAAGCGCTATACGGACTCCCCGTTCCGCACTAAATCGGTATCCCTGCGCGTACCCCAGGTTGAACCGCGAATCGCCTGGGTGCTGGGAAAAGAGATCGTGACTTCCGGTCATGACTATTAACTTGTGTTCGCGAACGTGTTCTGAAAGGTTTTGGCGAAGGTAGTTACCAACTTCGGTAGCCCTCCCCAATCCCATCGCTACGAGGATTATGGGAGCATCGCACAACTCAATCTCTTCCTTGAGTCGCTGCATGTCGTCTCGGCCAAGCATCGACGAATCTTTTTGGGTGAGGTTCGGCGACATCGAATTTTGCCCGATAGCAGCCGCTCCTTCAATTCCGAGCAACCCCAAACGCACTTGGTGAATCAAGTATTTACCGACTCCGTTATCACTAGAAGAGAGGCGCGACAAGCGATCGTTATTATTAATGCTTCCGCCAAAGGGGATGATTGTGACGGGAGCGCCACAGAGGATTCCCGGATGCTCTTGTAACACGGGTAGGTTACACCGTCTCCACGGAGCACTCTCTTGGTGAAAAAGTGTTGGTACTACCATCTGCGAGTTCATAGTGTAAGAGATCCTAAGTATGCACGCGAGGTCTGCATGGAATTGGAAACAACCCCACCTCGCCGCGATTTCAAAGGTGGTATGACGACCCCACGATAATCGGTGATATAGGAGCAAACGCACCAGTATTGCCTTTTCGAGCTAACACGTTGATGTCAGTCTATTTTTCCGACCTTGCGCAAGATCCTCACCGCTAGCACAGGCTTATGACCATATGGCAGTCCGGTGCGACCACGGTAGTTCGGTCAGGGGATTATCGCTATTCGCGATGCCAAGGGGGGTAAGAATAGAGTGGTGCCGTTACCAAAAACACTGATATCTCCCCTCCGTACTCAGCTCATTGCCGCGGAGGCTATACATACAGCCGATCTAAAAGCTGGGTTCGGTCGCGTCTCTCTTCCTCATGCCCTCTCGGTAAAATATCCAAAAGCCGACCGCGAGTGGGCGTGGCAGTCTGACCTACCACAAAGTCCTCATGTTTCAGGTCGCTAACGCTTCCAGCGCCCCCTAGTTCAAAAATCAGCGTCTCTTTGGTTTGCTTCGTCGCGCCCCTCCTCGGCTCGTGTCTGCAGCCAACGCCTATAACGTATAAGTAGCTGAAACAACGCAGGCTGCCGACGATACACTCTCAAGCGCTGCTGAATATTCATCGGAGCCACATACCGGTTAAGCAACTTTCTCTTCCCCTTTTTCGAACACTTACTGTGTATGCTCAGGCGCTACACGTGGGAAAAAGTAAAGGATAAACTCCAGCACTACAGGAGACGAACACCGGAAGCCTCGGTGCTCTACCACATCGTGCACCACTCTAGAGATGACCTGCAGTTCCAGTGGGAGGAGCGATTCCAGCACCAGTACGGGTGCTTACGGGATGAGGTAGTTAAGACCTACGATGAGTACCTTAACTGCGGCATCCTCGCACACGGAGCTGCCAGGGTGTATTGCGACGGGTGCAAGTACTCGCTCCTTATCGCCTTCTCCTGCAAGCGCAGAGGGGTCTGCCCCTCATGCGGAGCCAAGCGGGCAGTGAAGTTCGCAGAGCATCTCCATAGCGAAGTAATTGAGGACGTACCCCATCGCCATACGGTCTTTACTATCCCCAAACGCTTGCGGGTGTTCTTTAAGTACAATCGCAAACTCAATACCATCCTATTCCGTGTCGCTTGGGGTGCCCTCAAGGAGGTCCTTGGTGTAGACGAACGCGAACTCGCTACTATCTTCACCGTGCAGACGGCGGGAGAAGCGTTGAACCAGCCCCTGCCAGGGGCGGCATCTTGGCAGAGCCAAGTGCAGGGTTGGAGATATCGCACCCTCACCTTCACGGACTCTTGGCAGATGGCTACTGGAGAGACGGTACCTTCTGCAGATTCACTGAGGTAGCCCTCAAAGCTATTGAAGAAACCTTCGCTGAACGGGTGCTCGCGCAGCTCCACAAGCAAGAGCTTATCTCTGATGATGATGTGGCGCAGATTCTCTCTCAAGACCACACGGGCTTCGGCGTCTGGCTCGGAGACCCCTTCCACGACAAAGAAAGCGAGCAGTTCGTGGCACGCTATATCGAGCGAGCCCCTCTCTCTTTGGAGAAACTCTCAATACAAGACGACATCGTTACCTACATCGTTACCTACACCACCAAAGACGGTGCGGCTCACGAGTTTGATGCTCTGGAGTTTATTGCGGCGCTCTCCGCTCATATTCCGAATACCTACGAGTCTCTGACTAGATATTATGGAAGGTACTCCTGTAGGAGCAGAGGAGAGCGGGCCAAGCTCGCGCCTCCTCCTACTGAAGAACCAGAGAGTGATTATCGGCAAGAGTTCCGCAAAAGTAGTTGGGCCGCGTGCTTAAAGCGTATCTATGAGATCAACCCCCTCGATTCCTACTCTCAGTACCCCCGGGAAAGATGAAAAAGTTATCGTGATTGACCCGTCTCATCCGCTCTTTGGTCGAGAATTTCCGATAAGTTACCTCACCAGGCACCCGACCGACGGTCGGCGCCATGTGCTCGCTGA
>JBKCMS010000020.1:0-2413 GCA_046300175.1 Pseudomonadota bacterium
TTTGCGTGTCATTTGCGTAATGAGATTCATAAAGCGAGTACTTTTATCTCAAATACTTCTGCTACTAGCAGCTGTATTGCCACGTGTGGCGAACGCCAGCGATCTACTGATCTCAAACCTGTCATTTTATCCGCTTAACACCAGTGTAGGCGAGATGCAGTTCGATATCTTTTGGAGCAACTCTTGGCGCACGACAACTAGCGCGCCAAATAACTGGGATGCGGCTTGGGTCTTTGCCAAGGTGCGAGTTAATGGCGGAAATTGGAAGCATCTGTACCTAGCTAGTAGCGGTCACTGGGCTCCGTCGTCGCCGATAGCTACTACGCTTGAACTTGGGTTAGTAGATTCCACTGCCGCGCACCACGCTACCGACAATCCGGCAGTAGGAGCCTTCATATATCGCACCAACGACGGCACAGGCGCATTTAACGCCTATTTGACAAAGCTGCGTTGGAACTACGCCGATATCGGCGCCGCCTCGACTGATACGATTCAGATACGACTGTTTGGTATAGAGATGGTGCATGTTCCGCAGGGGGCTTTTTACGCTGGGGATGGTGCGAGCACGAGCCAATTTCGCTTTAAGCAGGGAAGCTCTGATGATGATCCGTGGTATATAACGTCAGAGAACCCCATCAATGTTTCAAATGTAGCCTCTAATGGATACTATCACACTAATACAACCGCTGGGAGTGGTGAGTTCGCTACAGGGGCTGCCTTTACTATACCTTTAGCCTTCCCGAAGGGATTCGGTGGATTCTATATAATGAAAGGAGAGATAAGCCAGGGGCAGTGGGTGGCTTTCTTTAATACGCTAACATCTACTCAGAAAACCGCTCGGGATATCACTAGTGCAAGTGGTAAGAATACTCAAAGCATTTTAAATCGTAATACCGTAAGCTGGACCAGCGGAGATGCGACTAACGTGGATCAAGGTGGTGGCGCTACCCATACCAGTGTAGCGATGAACTTTTTGAATATCGACGATCTGCTTGCTTACCTCGATTGGGCTGGACTGCGACCGATGAGTGAGCTTGAGTTCGAGAAGGCGGCTAGAGGGCCGCTAGCTGCAGTGGCAGGCGAGTACGCCTGGGGTAATACTAACGCAACTTATGCAAGTAGCATTACCGATTCCGGTCTAGTAACGGAACGGGGCCAAGCTGGATCGAACGCCAGTTACTTCTGGGGATCGTCTCTTGATGGGCCACTCAGGGTAGGAAGCTTCGCTAAGGGTGTGACAACTAGAGAGGGATCAGGGGCTGGGTACTACGGAGCGATGGAGCTGTCGAGTAACTTGTTAGAGCGCGCCATAAATGTATCTAGGACAGCAAGCCTCGCTTTTAAAGGATATACTCACGGGGACGGATTGATATCTTCAGCAGGTATAACAGACGAAGCTGGGTGGCCAGCTACGCAGGATTCGGTAGGATTTAGGGGCGGCGGCTGGAGATCCGAAGCATTATTTATGCGCGTCTCTGATCGTACATACGCAGCAACGCGCACCACCACTAGGAATAGATCATACGGAGGCCGTGGAGTACGCTCAGTAGCAGGCGACCCAGTGATTAGCTTTAATGCGCTAACCGGACTGGGCACAAACATAGAGGATGTATTCATACAAGGGATATGGACACTACAAGAATCAACCGGCACAGCGGCAACGGACTCATCTTCCAGAGGGCGAAACGGCGCAATTAGCGGCATGGGATCAAACCCAACTACAGCGACCGGGCCTAACAACTGGCTACCCAGCTCATTTGATTTTGATGGTACAGATGATTACGTCGATATCGCCTCAAACGTTGGATTAACCCAGTATCCCTTTAGTCTAGTGTTGTTTATACGTCCCGACCAATTTTTTGCGGCGTACCAAGCAAGCGCGATCTCTCTTCTCCGCATCACCAACTTTAGACCCTATTATTCAATATTCGCTAATAGCAGTGGGCAGGCTGAAGTCTCTGCTAGAAACCCCACTCAGTATCAAGCTGCCAGCTCATCAACTCTAAGTACCAGCAGCTGGACACACGTCGCTGCGGTGTATGAATCATTTACCTCCAAAAAACTTCTTATAAATGGTACCGTCGAGGCAAACTTAACAACAGGCGTGTCTCTTGATCCGAGTGTTGATCGTCTATTTATTGGAAGATTACGTAATTTTGTGGGATATTCCTCTAACTTCTGGGACGGCCGTATAGCCGGAGTAATGGCCTTCAACCGTGCCTTAAGCAAAGCCGAAGTCAACGAACTCCGCCTAGGCCCCGAACCCATCAACACAGTAGCCCCTGTCCTAAGCGGCACCGCCACTCAAGGCCAAACCTTAAGCGTTACAACCGGTACCTGGGGTCTAGACGCGCCATTCTCATCGGGCAGTAACGGCACGATCTACTACTCGTACCAGTGGACCAGAAGCGAT
>JBKCMS010000021.1:0-3984 GCA_046300175.1 Pseudomonadota bacterium
GCCGTACTGGTGCTGGAATCTGGACTCCCAGACGTACTGTAGCTCTTCGTGGGAGTGGAAGACTATCTGATACAGCGGAGAGGTTTCTGGTTTACGTTGTCTGTAGTGTTGGAGCCGTCTCTTCTGGCTCTCCCATGTGTAGCGTGTGAGCATACACAGGGAGTAATCGTAAAATGTCGGGGAGAAGTTGCGTGGCTAGGCGGTTACCAAGGATACTGCGCACGTCGCGATACGGCAGACCAAAAAATGGGCATCATCGGGCAACAAAAGGAAGGTTCGCTATGCGGCGGAATCTTGATTCTGATAGTTTCAACAAGACCTGCTTTGGCAGGATTTACAAAGAGGTAAACTATTCGTTTTATTGCATCCTCAAGCTGAGCCATAAAGAATACGCTTGGTCTAGGCTCCCACAGCTGCAGACGCTTGAGTTTGGTCAGCTTACGCACTGTGTCTGTAACCTTCTTTTGATACTCCATGTAGAACTTAGTCTTCTTGTGGGGGTCATCAGGAATAAAGTGTTGATGGGAGTGGTTGTTCATCTCAACGAAGTTACACAGGGTAACTTTGTCATCTCGTTGAGTGCGGGCGAGTATCCCTGTCAGAAGCTGATTGGTGGTACTGGTCGGAGGCAGGGGCAATAACCCCTGCATAAGCGATCTCTCTGGGTAGTGTGATACCTGCAAAGCGCGGATTTGTTTCCGCGGTGTCACCTTGCACGGTGTTATAAAAATTATCGTGGCGATCAAGTGCGGCAGAAAAAATTACGCTAAGTTTTCTCATCGTTGTTGCGGCTAGAAGCGCCCTGTGTGCCAACTCACGATAGTCCTCCCACTTTCTAGAGATAGCAAACTGGTTTCCACTCTTTGAAATTGGGAAACACATGCCCTTCATATTATTGCTGCCTGGCGAAAGGGAGCCCACACTTGAATTAAGCTTACTCTGCACTAAGTGCCTAGAAGACTGGAAGCCTTCGGCGGTTGAAAGAGTTGCTAGAGAGCTCGCAAAATCGGACTCAAGAATCCCCTGGGGCTTATACGTAGATAACTTTTTAGAGTTAGAGTGCTCATAGAGATCACGCCGCTCTCCTAGGCAGCGGTATAACGCCACATCGAGTTCTCTTAGACTGTGCAGCCACATGCCTTCGAGTTTTTTTATCCCACGTTCACTAACTTCAGAATCATCTCTGGACTGTGATTGACTTCGGCAGAGCCCTAGGGCTCGGTCAATCCAGATAGAACCGTTTAATCTCATTATTTGCGCTTGCCCTAACCAGAGCTCCCCCCATGCAAGCATCTCCTGATTGTTAAATGTAGCTACAGTTTGAGAGTCTAGTGCAAGGTATCTTTCCAAGATGCGCGATGCCTTGAAGAAATCGCGCAAAGCATCCTCTCTTATGCCACGAGATGCACCGTCTTTATTCTGCAAGGAATCTACTGGTCTCTCTTGCGATAATCCACGTGGTCAGATCTGGTCAACCAGAGCCGTTAGAGGAGAGGTGCGATTGGCAGCTCTAAAACAAGCCTCTCCATTCAATGAACTCTTTTTTACTGCGCTATATTGAATCATCGATAAATCCTCGCACTGCTCTTAGAGCTCACCTACGCTGCGGGGTGACTTGGCGCCCTGAAAGAGAACCGCTCGCAACCGCGACGCTAGCTGCTTTAGTCCCTCGCGAGCCAACTTGAGCTGATCGAGGGGAAACGGAAAGTTACCTGGATGTTCACGGTGAACGGCAAGCACAATTCCTGCCACCGTTGGGAAACTAGCCATGCAGTTTACTAGGAAGACAAACTTAAAAGCGGTTCGTGAGAGCCAATTAGCTTGCATAATCTCCTGCAAACGGGTCACCCCAAATGCTATGTGAGTGGATTCATGTTGCTTGATCATGTCGATCCCCTTTAAAACTGTAGGCAGGAGATCTCCACTTGAATTTCTAAGGGCCTCTCTAACTTCAACGAAGAAAGGATCGATCACCTCGATTCAGGCGGTCTATGTACCGGCTGACGATTACACCGATCCAGCTCCAGCAACGACCTTCGCGCACCTCGATGCAACGATCGCTCTTGAGCGTTCTATTGCGGAGAAGGGGATCTACCCAGCGGTTGATCCGCTCACATCGAGCTCCACTGTTTTGGAGCCAAGCGTTGTTGGTGAGGAGCACTACCGTGTAGCACGGAAGGTTCAGCAGACCTTACAGCGTTACAAGGATCTTCAGGATATCATCGCCATTCTCGGAATGGATGAGCTCTCTGAGGATGATAAGCTCACCGTTGCGCGCGCTCGTAAGATCGAGCGTTTCTTCTCGCAGCCGTTCCACGTTGCTGAGACCTTCACAGGTACTCCGGGCGTGTACTGCAAGCTTGAGGATACGATTAAGGGCTTCGGCGAGCTTGTTGACGGCAAGCTCGATGACCTTCCAGAGCAGGCGTTCTACATGGTTGGGACGCTCGATTCTGTTCGTGCGAAGGCAGAGAAGTTGGCGGCTGAGTTTGCTCAGGCAGCGTAAGCTGATTCCGCGTTTAAGCATTAGCGAGGAAGAGAGATGGCAGACGGCACGTTTCAGTTGAAGGTATTTTCAGGCCGTGGGCTTGAGATCGAGGCAGTGGTTACCTCCGCTGCGATCCCGACCGAGAGCGGAGAGATCGGCGTGCTCGCTGATCACGGCGACTACGTCGGATTGCTCGGCACGGGGCTTGTCACGTACACCGTAGGCGTAGCGCCAGCGAGTGGGGCAGAGGCTCCAACGAAGCGGTGTCTCGTGTCTGGTGGGATCTGCACCTTTAAAGGGAACGTGCTCACACTCCTCGCTGACACAGTTGACAACCCGGATGCCCTCGATACTACACCGCTTAACCAAGACATATCGCTCTTAAAGACCCAGCTCGAGAGCCTAAGCCTCTTTGATCCAGAGTGGGAAGCGCTCTCGCAGAAGGTCGCCCGCATCGAGGCGCTCAAGGTGCTGGCGGCGCAGGCTGGGAAGTAGGGGCTAAAAAGTGCATGGATGCACTTGCAAACCCCGAAGCGTAGCGTAGGCGATAAGGAAACAGGCCAGGGATGGCCTGTTTCCGTCCGTTTTTCACGGCGAGCACAGCGAGCTTCGTGAAAATACGGATTAGGCGGAGAGGATTGCGAGTGTGACGATGATGCTTGCAGTCTATTCGTCAACGCGTGCTGCCTTATAGCACTCGACCATCTCTTGCAGTACTTCTCGTGAGTAGGAAACTAGGTGGTGCCGTACACCCGGTGGAGTTGAGTCGTGCCCCCCTGCAGACCTATAGCTCATGACTCGCTTCCAGCTGAACGGCTCATGCTGTCCTGATGCCTTTATAGTGACCCCATTAAGCCAAGACTGCTGATACACAATACTAAGAACTCCCTCTGGATGACCTTGGATGAAAACCTGTTCAGCGCCAGCTTTTTTCATTTCACTAGGGGCATCTGTAGAACGAGCGCAAAGAGACGCTATAGAAGGAGTGCATTGCAACTGTCTAAAGGTTTGGATTATCCACCGGCAATACGATCCTGTGTCGATATAATCGGTAACAAATAGTGGGCGCTGCCCAAACTCGCCATACTTGGCCCGGGTCGTTAGCTCAGCTAGAAGCAACGGTGGTATGTCTCTTGGTTTGGTGGATTCGCGTGCCTCGCGGGGAGGTCTTACAAAGCTTAGCGGAAGCTTAGCATCAGAATCGATCACTTTAGCGAGGAAAATTCCGATAAACCGGGCGCTACAATCATCGACTATCACCGAGCTAAATTTATTTAATTCGTGTGCGCGTGAGATCGTGCGCGCAAAGGAAAAGAGGTAGGGTTGCAAGCGCGAGAGTCTGAAATCTGCAAAGGAAAGGTAGATCCAATAAGTAAACGCACCACTTAGAAAGCGTATGGAGTCTAAGTGGTTATGGCAGGCAAGAAGTTAAGGAAAGAGCAGCGGAACGAATTGTATCGATTGTGTCGTATGAGTCCGAAGATGAGCTATCGAGG
>JBKCMS010000022.1:0-38765 GCA_046300175.1 Pseudomonadota bacterium
CGATGTGCTTCAGAGAGTCTCAGTTACTAAAGCTTCTGATGTCGCCGACCTCACACCGTTACGCTGGAAGGAACTCTTTGCTCAAAAGACGATGAGGTCTGACCTAGATTAACAAGGGCGGCGCTGGGTGGACGGTTACGAATCACCTTGCCGTGAGAACTAGCAGAAACGATCTGTGCGTTCAGCCACTGTTCAAGCGCATTGCAGGCATCAGCTACCGATAGCCCGTGCAGGTCGATTGAGCTTTTGGTCTTGTGTGTTGAGCACGTAACAATACTTATGTTTCGCTCCTTTAGGCGCTCGTTCAGGCTCTCACCGCGTGTTGCACATAAGTCGGATGATTTGACGGTTATATGCAGAGACCGGATAGCAACTCTGTAGACATCCTGAGATAGCACCTCAACCACGCGTCCGTTGGCCTGAATGGAGCTAATGAAAACCATGTCACCAACTTGAAATGCGTCTGTGTTACCGTTGCTCATAGCCGGTCAAGAGATTTTTAAAAAGCTGGGATCTCGCTTAGGACGTTATTCCTCAAGTTTTACTGTATGGTAATTCTTTTTCCCGCTACGTAGGACTACGAATCCGCGCTTTAGTAAATTGGAAGACGAGATCGCTACCGACGGGTCGCTGACACGTTCGTTATCAAGATAGATTCCGCCTCCCTGAATAAGTCTACGGGCCTCGCCTTTAGATGATGCTAGCGTTTTTCCGACCAGCGAGACGATATCAAGCGCCGCCGCGTCTGTTCGGCTAATCGTTGTAGAGGGCGCATCGGCTAGAACCTCAAGAATTTGCCGATCTGTCAGCCCCTCAAGTGTGCCGCCAAAGAGTGCGCCGGCTGCCCGTTTGGCGTCCTCTGTTGCGCCCTTTCCATGTACCAAGTCGCAAAGGGAATCTGCAAGAAACCTCTGAGCTTCACGTTTCTCTGGCTGCTCTAAAATTACCCTCTGTAATCGCTCAATCTCCTCTCGCGGAGTGAAGGTAAATACCTTAAGTAGGGTCAGCACCTCTGAGTCGTGCACATTAAGCCAAAACTGATGAAACTTGTAAGGCGACGTTAATGACGGATCGAGCCAGACAGCGTTGCCGGCGCTCTTGCCGAACTTCTTCCCCTCAGCGTTAGTGATTAGCGGCACCGAGAAGGCAAAAGCCTCTCCCTGTATCTTCCTGCGTATCAACTCAAGGCCCGCGGTAAGATTTCCCCACTGATCAGAGCCTCCGAATTGCAAGCGACAATTTTTGGTTTGGTACAGATGGAGAAAATCAAAAGCCTGCAGCAACATGTAGCTGAACTCGGTGTAGGATATACCATCACCAGAGAGTCGAGATTTAACAGACTCCTTTTGCAGCATGTAATTGACGGTGAAATGTTTGCCGATGTCTCTCAAAAACTCAAGGTAAGAAACGTCTCGTGTCCAATCTACGTTGTTAACGAACTCAGGGGTGATGTCGCTGCCGGCGTTGCGCCAGAGCCTTTTCGCTTGCTCTGTTTGCAGCTCCACATTCCGGGCTACCTCTTCAAGCGACATCAGGTTGCGTTCCGTACTACGTCCACCTGGGTCTCCGATCATACCCGTGGCGCCGCCGAATAGGAGTATCGGTTTGATGCCAACTTTTGTCAGATGGATAGACACAAGGAGCTGAACGAGGTTACCAACCTGCAAAGATGGCGCAGTCGGGTCAAAGCCAATGTAGCAGGCGTCTCCGGCCTTCACTTTGGAGAAAATCTCAGGATCGGAGGTGTCCTGGATAAGACCGCGCCAGGTAAGTTCATCAAATATGTTCATAACTTGCTATACAGTTGCGGCCGCGTCCTTTCCACTTAGCCGTATGTTTTGCTACGATTGATTGTTAGCACAGTATCACGTCTTTTGCACGGCGACTTTTTGTTCTTCGCAATTCATGAATAATCCGATTCCTAAGAACATCTACACTCAGTATGAGCAACGCGAATGCTCGGGTGCCCGACGTGTGTTGATAGCCAATAGGTCGGGTATTGACCTGAGTTCCAACGACTATCTAGGTATTGCGCGTCGGCTGGCAAGTCAAGAGGTCTGCGCATCGGTAGTTGCTTCTATCAAAGCAACACAGTTAGGAGCCACAGGATCACGCTTGGTTTCCGGTAATAGGTCTGAGCACGAGGAATTGGAGGCGTTCCTCGCCGCATTTCACTGCGCTGAAGCCGCCTTGCTGTTCGGGTCAGGCTATGAGGCTAACATTGGGTTACTATCCGCGATCGCGGCTCGTACAGATACGTTAATCTACGATGAGCTTGTACACGCCTCGATGCGTGATGGAATACGCCTTAGTCCAGCACGTTCCTTTTCATTCAGACATAACGATCTTGACGATCTAGCCAAAAAGATTGACGCAGCGCGTGGAGAGTGTTTTATCGTCGTTGAATCTGTGTATTCGATGGACGGCGATACCGCGCCGCTTTCGGAGCTGTGTAAGCTTGCTGAGCAAAGAGGTGCGTTTCTGATAGTAGATGAGGCGCACGCGACAGGGGTGTACGGAGATGGCGGAGCGGGGCTGGTAGCACAGCTGCAATTAGCTGGGCGCGTCTTTGCTCGCGTGCACACCTTCGGCAAGGCTTTAGGGTATCGAGGTGCTTGTGTGGTAGGTAGCAGTATCTTACGCGAGCACCTCATCAATACAGCACGCTCTTTTATATATACCACCGCCTTGGATTTGGTGACGATCGGATTTATTCGCCAAGCATATTCCTTCCTCGCAGGCGCCGATCAAGAGCGAAATCGACTGCGTATTTTGATTGAGGCTCTTGCTGGGCTTAAAAAGGAGTACCCGGAGCTAAGATTTCTTAATTCGCAGAGTCCTATTCAGGGGGTGATTGTATCGGGTAATCATCTGGCTCTCCGAGCGGAACAGCTATTGCGAGATGCAGGCTTTGAGGCGCGAGCAATTCGTGCCCCAACTGTATCACTTGGCCTGGAACGTATTCGCCTTTGCCTGCACTCATTTAACTCAGAGGAGGAGCTTAAGCGCGCTGTAAGGGTGCTCGCAACTATGCTTGAAAAAGGTGATGTGCGAGCAGAGAGGTTGGTTAATGGTTAACGAAAGGTTAGTAATCCGGGGGCTTAGTTATATCTCGTCCTTGGGAGCATCCTCATGCACCAGCGCCGCCGATTTTTGGAGGCACGCGCTAAGGCTTGCTGAGGCTCCGGTGCAGTTTATGCAAACGAGTGAGGGTCGGTCCGCTGTCTTTCCGATTAGTCCAAGCGCCGAAGAGATCGTTTCGCAGGTAGCACTTGATGATAATTATCAGAGGCTTGATCGCACCGCACAGCTCTCCATTTCCGCTCTGCGCGGCACACTTTCGCGACTTGAGTCCTCCGAGCTGGACCAAGTTCCGATCGAGTGTGTCTCAATCGGTTCATCTCGCGGTCCGACCATGGCTTTGGAAGAGAGTTGGCGTTCGTTTGAAAGAGATCGCAGAGTCGCCACTCTTACATCACCAATTACAACTGCAGGAAACGTATCTTCGTGGGTTGCTCAAGACTACCTGGCGCAGAGCCTCAGACTAGGACAGGCTAACGAGTTGGTAACGCTTAGTACCTCAATGACCTGCTCGTCGGCTTTTCATGCGCTACTTGTAGCCCGAAGCTTTGTGGTTAGCGGCATGGCTGGAGCGGCTCTCTTTGGTGGAACCGAGGCGTGTCTGACTCCCTACACGGTAGCGCAGCTAGCGGCGTTGCGGATTTATGCTAGTAGCGAGCATCCGTGGCCGTGTCGTCCGCTCGATTTCACAGGCGGGGCTAATTCAGTGGTGCTGGGTGAGGGGGCAGGCTCTGCCGTGTTGCAGCGTGTGCGCAGCGACAGCGAGCTGATGACGGGGGACCTAGAGCTGCTTGGGGTGGGTTGGGGGCTTGAAGGTCTCCAATCTCCAACCAGCATCTCCGAAGATGGCCTGGCGATAGAGTTTGCTATGCGCAGGGCGCTCGCTGCGGCCGGTGGTTCGGTAAAGGTGGGGGCGGTGGTACTACATGCTCCGGGCTCGCGCCGGGGAGACCAGGCTGAGAGCGGGGCGGTTAAAAGGGTCTGCGGGGATGCTCTTTTGTGTTCCGCAAAGCACCTTACGGGACACACCTATGGGGCCTCTGGAATGCTCGGTCTGGGCTTGGCAGAGGGCCTATTACAAGGCGTTGAATGGACGGGTTTCCCATATCTCCAGCAACAGGTTGGCAAAGTCAAGCTGGGCCCCGGAGAGGCTGTCATGGTTAACACAGCTGGGTTTGGGGGTAATGCCGTGTCGGTTTTAGTTGGCCGCGTTGCATAAATTAGGCTAGTTTACAGGGGTTTGGCCGCTGTTTTTGATTGGCCAATCTAATCTAAGGGTAAATAGCTGGAGAATCAGGGTTTCACTACCGAAACTTTGGGCAGAACGTGACACACCCTGTTGAATCGGCCTAAGTTTTAGGATACAAAGGGGAGCTCGTGCTAAGGACGTAAAGTTTAGGGATTTATTATGGCAAAGGCCCCAAAAGAGACATTCTACCTAGTTTCCTCAGAGGGAACTGGCTTCTTCTACACCAACCGTAAGAACAAGAAGAAGGGTAAAGGCGAGGCCAAGCTCAAGGTTCGCAAGTATGACCCGATCGCGCGAAAGCACGTAGTGTTTGAGGATAAGAAGCTCTCAAAGCTTAAGAAAAAGTACGTAGCTGGTGGGGCGGAGTCTGCCACTCAAGAGTCTAGTTCTAAGGGCGAATAGCGTTCCGTAGGTCTGTCTACCTTTTTGGAGTGGTTGCACTGTGTCGTTGAGCGCCATGTCGTCCTCAGGTTCCGCGTCGCCAGACACAGCGCATGGCGCAGACGCTCTTGCAGAAAAAGCAGCCGTCGCTAGCAGTGCAGATAGTGCAGCTGATGCGTCACGTAGCAACCTAGGGGCTGCGGTAGTAACTAATTCTTTGCCGTCGGCGCGACTGCGCCTTTTTGGCGCCGGTGTGTTGTTTTTTCTGTCGATGGTCACGGTCGTAGCAATGGCCGCTGAACCTGGCGAACAGCCCAGTAAGCTTATCGCTGTACTCTGCGCCTCTCTTGGTGCATTGGTGTTGATTTTCGAGGTTGTCAGAGCTCTGACGCAGCGCAGCACATTGGTTTCACCTTTTTCGATCCTTCCGATGTTGGGAGTGGCTGCAATCTGTGCAGCAAGCTTCGTTAACATCTTTTCAGTGGCTGATGGTGCGCTCCCGCCGCTTCTTGCTGCGGCACCTACTTTGGCAGCTGCGACGATGCTATTAGGAAATGCCTGGGCCTTGCGCGCAGCCCAGCTATTCCGGGGCGACGCTGATATCCTTTTTCCTAAAGTGCGTGGTCAGACTGAAATTCGGCTCGGAGATCTCCAAGAATATAAGACAGGTGATGTGATTGCCGTTGACGGACGGATTCAGCAGGGGTGTTTGGCGCTAGACGAGCGACATTTTTCTCCGGTTTCTGTCTTTCGTATTCGTGAAGAAGAGGAGATTGTGTTCGCCGGTTCGCAGGTCGTAGCAGGACAGGCTAGTGTGATTGCTCTGACTACACTTGCTGATGCATCCCTAAGCCGGTTGCAGTCGGCTGTGGCACCGATGGCAGAAGCTGCTCAAAGCAGCCTCTCGGCCGAGGACCTACGGGCATCTCGTTGGTCGGCTTTGGGTATAATCTTTCTCGCCGTGGCTGCTGGGATCTTTTGGCATGAGCGCTCCCCTGGTTACGCTCAGGCGTTACTGGCAGGGGGGACTGTAGCTCTATTCGGCAGTGTTTGTCTGTTAAGCGAGCTGCTCTATGGATTTAGGCGTGCGCTGGTGCAACGCTGGTTGCAGCGAGGGTATCTTTTGACATCCCCACATTCTTGTAAACAGCTCGCTGCCATACAAGCCGTTGAATGTGATTCCTCACGTTGCGGCGATGGTTCGCTGTTGAAGGTGACCGGTTTAGACGTTCTGGATGACCGGCTCTCCAAGGAGGCTCTCTGTAATTTTCTCTGCTCTCTGGTGGGACGAGCTGAGGACCCAGCTTTGGTTGCCGTAGGCGAATATTGTCGACGAAACGGCAGGGTACCGTCAGTAGAGCGTGTCGTTGACCTACGCGAGTACATCGGCAGAGGAGTCTGCGGGGTAGTGCACGGAGTTGAGCTATCTATCGGTACCGAGGATTTTTTGGTAGAGCGTGGAATCATGGTTCAGCCCAGTGACGGTGCAGCAACCGCCACGAACGAGCATTTAGTGCTGGCGGCGATCGATGACGATGTGGTTGCACGTTTACGCCTAACCCATGATCAATCTGCTGTGGTTGCGCCAGAGTGTCCGAATGAGTGGGAAGGGGGAGTTAAGGTTGCTGTGGCCCCTGGAGTGGCTCGCACACTGGGTGATGATACCTTATTGGTGCGAGGTGGCGAATCCGACTTGGTAGGCCAGATGGCGTCTCGCGACGTCACGCTATTTAATGCTGAGGATGGTTCTGTGCGACGCTCAACGGTGGTGGCGTTTACACCTGAGTTGGCGCCTCTGGAACAACTACTATCGGAGAGTCGGGTTGACGTTAGGACAGTCGATCGATTCAGACTGATGGTGGGTTTCGGCGGGTTAATGGTGTTAGCTACAACTTTTGCGGGTGTAGTAACGCCGTTGGTTCCTCTCGCGGTCCTGGCATCAGTCGGAGCCGTAGTAAACCTTTCTCACAGAGGGAGTATAGTTTCAGCGAAGAGCTAGGACTGGGCTGCGGCAGCTTTGCAAAATTCGACGGCGCAGGATAAAGTCTCGTTCTCGGCGTATTATTTAAGGTCTCGTGTATGTACACATTTGTTCTTGCTCTCCACGTCATTCTGGCAGTAATCCTGGTAGGGCTCGTACTTTTACAACAGGGTAAAGGTGCAGATATTGGAGCTGTAATGGGTGGCGGGTCTAACTCGCTTTTCGGAGTTGGTGGGGCCTCCTCTGTTCTTGTTCGCACAACCACTTTAATTGCAATCTGCTTCATGCTAACATCAGTCCTCTTGGTGAGGTTGGCAGCGACAGGCGGTAGTGTTACCGGTTCACGCTCTGATATCACTGAAGGGTTGAATCTTGAGGCGCTCGGTGTTAAGGCCGTTGATCCTCAAGGCTCTTCACAGCAAGCAGCTCCGCAAGCTGCTGAGCCGCAGGCTGCCGCACCTCAAGCGGTGGTACCGTCAGCGGTAGCAGCAGGAGTGCCCGAAGGAGCCGGAGGGCCGGCAGGACAGGTGCCGGCAGAACAGGCGAGGGCGCAGTAAAGCAATTAAGCTCACTAACAACTGGTGAGCTAGCGCGGTTAGTGAGCTAACTGCGCATAGGTTTGTAATAGGAGTTTTTGGCCAGGCGAGCTGAGCTGATTTAAGAGCTACAAGGCTCAGAAGCGGTCGCTAAGGCACATGCCCAGGTGGTGGAATGGTAGACACGCCAGTTTGAGGTGCTGGTGACAGAAATGTCGTGGAGGTTCAAGTCCTCTCTTGGGCACCAGATATGGTGGGTAGGCTGGCTCACTGATTACTTAAACAGGGGCAATATTTCGGGCCTATCTGTTGGGGCTCGGGCAGACACCGAGACCCTCTTATTTCTTATTGCACGCCGTAGCCCTCCCTAAGCATATCCATGGTAGTAGGCAGAGAGGTATAAGCTTGTTACACGTAAACAGATTACTAGATATAGGATTGCTGACTCTGGCTGGAGTACCGGATGCAAGGCGCAGTCAGGCGGTCGAACAGATGAGCTCCAGTGATTCTGCAGTGCGCATACAAGGGATTATAATATTATCCCTATGCAAGAGAGAGGCAGACGTAGCGCTTGAGTCAGTATTCAGCGCCTTTACCTCAAATAGATCGGTCGAGGAAAATATTATTGCTTTAAGGGCCATGGCTAGGCTTTCGAGAGCCGCTAAGAATGCGACGGGCATGGCTGCCAAGGTAATTCAAGTGGTAGCGCTTAGGTCTTTGGAAGGCTCGCTGGTTGAGAACAGTACAGAGTTTAAAAAGGCGTGTATAACTATCAAAAAGATGCTTGAGGATCCTGAGCCGGGGCATCGAAGAATCCCTGTAGTGATTGAGCAGCCGCTAAACGTCTGGTCTAACAACCTAAACAGCAGCGACTTAGTGGCAAACGGTACATGCGCCGAACAATCGCGCAAAATGCTTAAAAAGTTAGCTAGGGAAATTGGGTATCATCATAAGCTGTTCTAGGTAGACCTACACCGTCATTAGTTCATAAATGCCGTTATTAAAATGGCTAGGGGGCAGTGGGTCAGACTATAAAACTATTGCAAAAGACTGGCTGCCTTAGCTGATACATAGTTAGCCTATGCTAACCTATCAAACCGTAAAACTCTCCCCAACCTGTAGTTCGATGTGCTTAACTTTATGCGCGTCGCACTCTTTGGCGAACTCGGCATATGTTCCAGTTAGAAGGTCGAACGTTTTGTAGTGGATCGGAATAGCTAACTGAGGACGAATGAGGCGCGCGGCATGAGCTGCCTCATGCGGCCCCATGGTAAATCGATCGCCTATCGGCAAAAGCGCCACTGTGGGTGCATACAACTCGCCGATCAGCTTCATATCACTAAATAACGAGGTGTCGCCTGCGTGGTACACGCAGCGGTCGGAGGTTGATACTAGCACACCGCAGGCCTCACCGGCGTAGAGGGGGCCGTGAGGCGTGTCGTACGAGCTGGAGTGAAAAGCATCTGTCAATCTGATTGTGACACCATCTATGGTAATGGAGCCTCCCTTGTTAAGCGGTATGACCTTTTCCGCAGATACGCCCTCTTGAATCAATATCATCGCTAATTCATAGGTTGCGGCGACTCGGGCACCGGTCAGATTTTGTACGCGAACGACATCGCTAGCGTGGTCTGAATGCCCGTGTGTTAGGGCAATCACGTCAAGTTTTCCGGGATCCAGAAGAGCGTGAGGGCAGAGCGGATTGCCCTTGAGCCAAGGGTCAATTGCGATGTGTAGTCCGCTCAGTTCGATAAAAACCGCCGAATGTCCAGCATAACTTATTCGCAGGTCTCTCATAAATCTCCCTTCTTAGGCGCCTTATTGAAACGATTCAGACAAGATAAATCCGGATGCTTTCGCCGCGCTACGAACGCGGTCACTGTATGTCACTAGGCCGTGTCTCAGGGCAATTTCACCAGATGAAATGTAGCGCAAGACCCAGGGATAAAGTTTGTGTTCAAGTGCCAGGGTGCGAGCAGCCAGGATAGCTACTGTGTCAGTTGGTTCTACAGGGACAACTCCTTGAGCAATAATCGCTCCCGTGTCGACCCCTTCGGCGACAAAATGCACTGTAGCCCCGTGCTGCTTGTCACCTGCGTCGAGAGCCCGTTGGTGGGAGTCCAAACCTGGATATTTTGGAAGAATAGAGGGGTGGATATTAATCAGCCTGCCAGCGAATTTGCCTACAAAATCAGGGGGTAGAACAACCATAAATCCGGCCAGGGCAACTATGTCCGGAGCAGTCTCAGAGACCGCGCGCAGCAGGCCTGCTTTAAAATCGGCCAGAGATGTAAATTCATTTCTAGAGACTGTGTGGGTAGGTATCCCGTGCTGCGCAGCCCATTCAAGGGCTGGGGCCTCCGGGTTATTGCTGACTATGGCGTTGATAGCGTAACCCTGCGCTTTCTCATGGAGCGCCATTAGGTTGCTGCCTCTTCCGGATACTAAAACAGTTACAGCTAGTTGGCTCGTCATAACGGATTAAAAATAAAGACCTATGATTTGTATAGCAGTAGCACCACGAGATACGCTACTCTATTCAGTATGCAATTCAACTACCCAAAAACTAAGCCGTTATTCGAGCGGCTTATGATTTTACTCCTCAGCGCAGCCGGGGTTTTAGCCTACGGTCATAACGCCTCAGCGGACGGTAGCGTTGTTTCCCAGCCGAGTGGCGAGCGTCCGACCAGTCGCCAATACAGCGACCGGCTGCCTCCGCTATTGCCTGGCGAAGAGGTAGTCACCGAGACTGGGCAGAAAATCAAGACCTGGACGAGCGCAGGGCCGGTCCCGGTTAATAGGAGGCCAACCCCGCAGGGTGTTGGTAACGGTAATGGCGTAGGTGGTGTAGGTGTGATAGTTGACGGACGCGAACGCCACGGTCATGATCATCATTTAAGGTCCGGCGGTGGAGAACTGCGGCCGCTTGGGGGGCAGGGGCGTTAAGTGAGGGTGGCTGCCTTTAGTGTTTTTGGTGGCGAAATACCTATCTGTTTGACTGCTTTCTAGCTTTAATTATTTGGGAAACTTTACTGAAAAGGTCGGGATGTGTTTCTTCGAATTCGTCAGCTAATTTCTTTCTTGCGCGATTCAGATTGGATTTAGGTATGTTGTTTGGTTCGTTATTGTATTTAGCCGACGCCGCTTCAATTTCAGAACGTAGCAGTTCTTTTTGATCTTCGGTGAGATTTAGCGCTCTAAGAAAAAGCGATACTGTTTCTTGCGAACCAAAAATAGACACCATTGTGATAAAAATAGCTTTTCTTTGAGGCCTGCTAAGGTATCGAATCTGAGTCAGTATACTTTCTTCCGTCTCCTTATAAATTGCCGATTCGCTAGGATGTTCTAAGCTATGGTCTATCATCTGTTCCAAATCTGGCTCGTTTAGGGGCGCTCTTTTTGAACTGTGTCTGTGCTCCTTCCGCCAAGCTATCATAATCTCGTTAAGAACGATTCTAGTTACCCATGTTGAAAAAGCCGATTTTTCCCGAAAGCGTTCGAGATTGTTAATAACTTTCAAGGTAGAATTCTGGGCCACATCGGTGCCGTAGAGTGAATATTGTTCTTTAGATATTGATCGGTGGACTAGTGCCTCTGCATACTTGATAACCTCGCCAGCCAAATTATTTTTCAAGCCTCCATCTTGCTTCGATTCTTTGTACTTCTCATACGCTACATCTATAGCTGATTGTCCTGGGACGCTAGGCCTTTGAAGGGCTTTTAGATGATCTAATTGGTCCTTAGCCGAAGTTGTTTGTGGTGTATCGATTCGCTTTTGCATTTGATTGAGCTGAGAATTCTATAAATCTCGTATCTCCTTAAGCATGTTACCTTAGGCGGGCTAGCTATCATATACTTAGGGTCGTATTTGTTGGTGGTCATGGGGCGTTTTTTTTGGGTTGGGGGTAAAAGGTGGGTTTTGCCCTTAACATGCAGATATGACTGCCAGATGACCTGAGATAGCGCCGGGGTTGCACGCCCGACATCTTAGGGGTACCGACTCTTCTAATAGACACACACCAGATAGGCTACTTCTTTCTCTCCCTTCACTATCCTGGTAGGATCCTCGACATGCGCTCACTATGTAGTATTTACTCAGCTTTTGCGGTCTGTGTCGCTGGATACCTGGCTTCTAGCCCTGTTTCTCTAGCCCAGGTCAGGCCAACTCCAACGCCAATAGTCAAAGCTCGGCCTAAAGCGCTTCCTAAGAGCGGATTACTAGCAGTCTCGTCTGTCTCTGGAGCTGGAACCAGCGTAACAGGGGAAGTTTTTGGGGGTGAAGATATTTTTAGCGGCGAGCTGCCGCCGATAGCAGGTTCAGTCTATCGACACGGTGAGTCTAAATGGAGATTCTCTGTCATTAACAACTCGCAAGACCGTTACTCAGTAAACGTCGATCTCATTCAAAAAAGCGAGAGCGGCGCCACAGTTAAGTTTGGCTCTTATTCTTACACTTTAGGGCCGGGTCAAAGTGACGGGGATGATGTGTCGGTAGGCGTTGGTGCCCGTAGGGTGGAGCTTAATTTACGAAGCTATATAAATCTAACAGCTCGGCAGGAAGATCGAAAGGAGAGGTAGTAGTAATCTCGTGGGAACGCAGCGTTCGCAAATTAAGAATCCAACTAACCGCGAGCTCAAGGCGCTAGAGCGTTATGTTGTTCCTTACAGCAACAGCACGGGAGATATACGATTTCACTTGGCCTATCCGAATCATTACTGGGTGGCGATGTCTAACCTCGGGTTTCAAGCTGTTTACGATATCTTGGCGCGTGATACTCGTGTCATCGTGGAACGTGCATTTCTGCCAGAGGGGGGTGAGAACCCGAGTGATCACACCGAGCGCTGGAGATCGTTTGAGAGTAATCGTCTGCTTGCAGACTGCGATATATTGGGTTTTAGCCTCTCATTTGAGACCGATTATCCGCATTTCACGAGGATGCTACGTAATCAAGGGCTGCTTTTTTCATCGTGGCGTGAACGCGATGCCGCCAGCCAGGATTCCAAATTCGCCATTCCATTAATAATCGCCGGGGGTACAGCGATTACTCTTAATCCTGAGCCAGTAGCCGATTTTTTAGACGTTTGCGTGATAGGTGAGGCAGAGGAGCTTTTGCCTGAGTTCATGAGCGTCGTTCAGGAAGCCAAACAGATGGGAAGCTCTCGCGAGGAACTTCTCCGCAGGTTAGCTCAGATCGAAGGTGTGTACGTACCTCGTTTTTATTCCCCTGTGTTTAACCAAGACGATACCGTCGATCGTTACGAAATCGATCCACATGTTCCAGCCCGCCCGCGGAGAAGGTTTGTCAAAGACCTATCGAAATTCAAGACTCACTCGCGAATCCTAACCCCAGAGACAGAGTTTAAGTCTATGTTTCTAACCGAGACAGGGCGTGGCTGCGAAATGGGGTGTAGGTTTTGTGTGGCCGGATACATCTATCGGCCGATCCGTAAACGGAGTGAAGAGAGCCTTAGCGATACCGTGCAGATAGGGCTTGAAAATAGCGAGGCGATCGGTTTTGTAGGGGCTGCCGTTTCGTCACATAAATCTATCGCTAAGTTGGCAAAAAGTGTGGCTGATAAGGGCGCACGTGCATCTCTTAGTTCGATTATGTCTCAAAAGGTATCGAAGGTTCTCGCTGCTAGCATTTCAGAAAGCGAATACAAGACCGTAGCTCTTGCGCCTGAGGCCGGTAGTGAGCGGCTGCGTCGAGCGGCGGGCAAGCGGGTTTCCAATGAGCAGGTAATCTTGGCTGCGCGTGAGATGGCAGAGGCGGGTATCCGGGGTTTCAAGCTTTATTTTATAGTTGGACTGCCCACTGAATCTGATGATGATATCGATGCAATCGCTGCGCTCGCAATTGCTGTGCGTGATGCTGTAGTCGAGGTTTCTAAGCCCACTGGGAAGATCGCATGGGTGTCGCTCTCGGTGAATCCATTTATTCCTAAATCATCGACCCCCTTTCAGTGGGAGCCGATGCTCGACCCGAAGAAACTTGATCGTAAGATTGAACGAGTGCGTAAACTCACTCAGGCCATCCCGAATCTTGAGCTTAGGTTTGAGCCCCCAAAAGAGAGTTATTTTCAGGGTCTTTTATCTCGTGGGGACCGGCGGGTGGGTCGGTTGCTATTTGAGCTGGAGCAGAGGCGAGAAGGGTGGAAGTGGCTGATGCGAAAAACCGATAAACGTATTATTACCGAAGTACCACCTGTGGACTTTTACGTATCACGCAGGATACCCTTTACCGAAGTGCTGCCTTGGGAATCAGTGGATTCTTTGATTCCCCGTGCGCTACTGGAGCGTGAGGCGATGCGTGCTCACCACGGAGAAGATTGGGTGCAACCTCGAGCAGATAGTCAACCGATGGTGGATGATGAGGATACGGTGTTGCGCGGTTCTGAGGTAGCGTGACAGCGTGATTTTTAGAGTGCAGTATTTTGGAGTGCGGATGTGGATACGAACAATTTTGGGAAGGTGATCGCTGTTATCTCAGGTAAAGGTGGAGTCGGTAAATCAACAGTTGCTGTTAACTTGGCGATATCTTTGGCCAAGGCCGGCGCCAAAGTGGGCTTAATAGATAGCGATTTTTACGGCCCTAGCATCCCAACTTTAATGGGAGGTGGTCAGGTAGTGCCAGATCACGAGGAGCGTTTAATTCCACCAGCCAAATACGGAATCAAGTACATCTCGCTCGGTTTCTTTCTGCGACACCCGGATGATGCAGTGATCTGGCGCGGTCCGATGTTTAACAAGGCGCTAAACCAGATGTTTTCCGATGTAAGTTGGGGCTCTCTCGATTATATGATCGTTGATATGCCGCCTGGTACTGGAGATGCGCAGCTTTCCTTGTCCCAGTTGGTTAAGTTAGCCGGTGCAGTCGTGGTGACAACACCGCAAGAGGTTGCCCTGGCTGATGTCCGCAAGTCGATCAATATGCTCAAGAAGGTGAACGTCGATATCCTTGGAATTATCGAAAACATGGCCGGCCTACCGTTACCAGATGGCTCGGTAGTCCCTGTTTTTGGGGTTGGTGGTGGAGAGAAAACAGCGAAGGAATTCGGAGTTCCGTTGCTTGCGGCATTGCCGATCGATCTCGCCATTCGCGAGGGAGGCGACGCAGGTACCCCTGTGGCTTGTGGGGAGGGTGCAAGCGCACAAGCCTTTATGGGAGTAGCGCATGCTCTTATCAGGAGACTCTCTGAGCAGCAAAGCGGCAGCCAGGAGCTAAAGATAGTAAACTGACCATCGGTGTGAAGGTTTCCGGCATGCGTTTTTCGGTTCTCTCCTCGGGTAGCAAGGCCAACTGCACTTTTGTAGAGGCGGCAGGTGTTCGCTTCTTGGTCGACTGTGGACTGTCTGGAAAGCAGGCAGAGGAGCGCCTGGCTCAGATTGGAATCGCCCCGGAAACTCTTGATGCAGTGCTTGTTACCCACGAGCACTGCGACCACATAAACGGAGTCGGAACGCTGAGTCGCCGGTATAACATTCCGGTTTACGCAAACAGCGCGACGATGCAACATGTATCTAAGCCCAAGGGCAAGGAGGTCTTTCAGACAGGTGAGCAGTTCTGTGTTGGGGCGGTTCAAATTGACCCCTTTAGCATCGTTCACGACGCTGCCGACCCGGTTGGGTTTTCGATACGCGCTGAGGGTTTTAAATTAGTTATCTGCACGGATTTGGGGCGCGTGACCACATTGGTCAGGCAACACGTCGAGGGAGCTAACGCCATCCTTCTAGAGTCAAACCACGATCAGGAGATGCTTCAGGCGTGTAGTTATACCTGGGAGCTTAAGCAGCGGATTGCTTCGACACATGGGCATCTTTGTAATGATTCGGCCGGGCAGCTACTTGAGGAGATCCTTCACCCAGAGCTGTTTCATGTGGTGTTAGGGCACCTCAGTGAAAACAGTAACACCCCCACTTTAGCCCTCGAGACCGCGCACCGCTATATTCGGCGAGATGAGTCGCGTGCAATAGGGCTCAGGACCATTATTTGCGGGAATATTTATGAGAGTTTGCCGTGTCTTGAGCTTGATGTCTCGGGGGCTCCCGGGGTACTAATGAGTGCATGATTGAACGCTATACACATCCAGACATGGCGGCCATCTGGTCCGACCAAACCCGTTACTCAATCTGGCTAGATATCGAGCGGTTTGCTCTCGAAGGGTTCGTTAGAAACGGACAGGCTCCGCAGGAAGCTCTTGATGCGTACAACGCCAAGGCAGCTTTTTCGGTAGCGCGGGTGAATGAGCTTGAGGTGCAGTTAAAGCACGACGTGATAGCATTTCTAACTAATGTGGCCGAGCATGTAGGTCCCCTGTCTCGGTACGTACATAGAGGGATGACATCGAGTGATGTTGTTGATACCTGCTTGGCAGTTCAGATGCGGCGTGCCGGCAAGTTGATTTTGGCTCAGGTCGAGCAAGCGATGACAGTGCTTAAGACTCGCAGCCTCGAATTTAAGAGTGTTGCGTGTATCGGTAGGTCGCACGGAATCCATGCCGAGCCGACGACATTTGGAATCAAGCTGGCAGGTTGGTATGCGGAGCTGGGGCGTCAGCACCGACGTTTGGAGAGAGCAATTGATTCGATCTCTGTTGGTAAGCTCTCTGGAGCGGTAGGGATGTACGGCGGCATTCTGCCGGCAGTTGAGGAACTGGTAATGAGCAAGCTTGAGCTGCGCCCTGAGACGGTTGCTACTCAGGTAGTGGCGCGAGATAGACACGCTGAATTCATGAGTTGTTTAGCACAGCTGGGCGCATCAATCGAGCGATTTGCAGTAGAGATTCGCCACCTTCAGCGAACGGAAGTGGGCGAGGTTATGGAGGGCTTTACTCCCGGCCAAAAGGGCTCGTCGGCCATGCCTCACAAGCGTAATCCGATTCTCTCTGAGAATCTTTGCGGATTGGCCCGTTTGCTACGTTCTTACGCGCAGGCGTGTTTTGAGAATGTGGCTCTCTGGCATGAGCGTGATATCAGTCACAGCTCAGTAGAGCGTGTGGCTGTACCCGATGCGTGTATAGCAGCTGACTTTATGCTCAGGCGCTTTACAGGTCTCATTTCAAATTTAGTGGTTTCCCCGGAGCGAATGCGTAATAATCTGGAGATGACGCGGGGAACTGTCTTTTCGGGGCATCTGCTGCTTGCCTTGGTTGACAAAGGAATGACCCGTGAGGATGCTTACGCAGTGGTTCAGAAGCACGCGCTCGCGGCTTTTGATGGTGGCGCAACACTTCTTGAGCGAGCATCTGGAGACAAGGCTATCTCAGCCGTGCTGGCACAGAATGAGGTGACCGCTATTTTTGATCTTAATAGGTACCTAAAGGAAGTAGACCGGATAATCACTCGCGCGCTAGCGCCTGAGAATTAGTAAAAGGGGGTTTATGCGATATCGATACCAAGTCCTTGTAAGGCTAAAGGAAGGGGTTCTTGATGTTCAAGGCAAAGCGGTAGAAAACGGCCTCAATGACCGAAACTACTCGGCCATCAAAGATGTTCGTGTAGGTCGAGTGGTCGAGTTAAATGTTGAAGGGGTCTCTAAGGATGCCGCACGTGCTCAGGTTGAAGAGGTCTGCAAGTTGCTCTTGGCGAATCCAGTGATAGAGCAGTATGAGATTAAGGAGGTCGCGTGAGGGTCGGGATAGTTGTATTTCCGGGTACCAATTGCGACCAGGATATCGAGCATACCTACGGTGCCCTCCTCAAGGTAGAAACCGTTCGCATATGGCATCGGGACACAGTTCTGCCTCAGGTTGACCTGGTTGTGCTGCCCGGCGGCTTCTCGTATGGCGACTATCTCCGAACTGGAGCGTTAGCCAAGCTATCGCCTGTTATGACGGCCATAAAGCAGTTTGCTGTAGGTGGGGGAAAGGTTCTCGGTATCTGCAATGGTTTTCAGATATTGTGTGAAGCTGGCCTGCTGCCAGGAGTGCTTCTTGAGAACATAGGTCGTCGTTTTTTATCGCGATTTGTCCATATGCGGGTCGAGTCAACGAGGTCATTTTTTAGCGCTGGTCTGACTCCTGGAGCGGTAATCACATGTCCGATCGCCCATTTTCAGGGTAACTATTTTGCCGATGCAGAGACCGTTAAAAGTTTAGAGGGTGAGGGACAGGTCGTGTTTCGCTATTGCGGGCCAGATGGTCAACGAAGTGATAACGACCGTGATCTTAATGTTAACGGCTCGATCAACAGCATTGCTGGTATTTCAAATCAGACCGGCAACGTAGTGGGTCTGATGCCCCATCCGGAACGTGCAGTGGAGCTACTAGCAGGCTTTGTGGGGGGAGATACTGGCCTGGCGCCCTTCCGTAGCTCGGTAGCAGCGTAGGGCGATTTGCTATTAGATCCGGGAATTCCGCCACTTCAGGGCGGTGCCGTGGCCAACATAACTTTTAAAAAGCCACCGACTGCGTCTTACATGCAGCCCAAAGCGCTATCGCACTAGCCGGGATATTTCATAAAACCTGCTACTACGGGCGTCCATAATGCCGATCTTTTAGGGCCAAAAATCGATTTTCAGACGGAAACGTATCTCGATACGATTCCGTCCCGACAATCGTTTTTTTTGAAATCGCCCTTCGGTCCGTAAAAATCACGATTTTCGCCGCTCTCGTGACGCAATTTCAGGAAATTCGCGGGCTAGACAGAGACAGAGATCTATCCTTGAGAGAATGGATTAAATACTCAGAAAAATCTCCTATTTCGCCTGTTTTCCGGCCTTTTCCATCGTTTTCGCGGAGCTTTACGTGAGGCTATTGGAGGTGCGTCTCGGCTAACCGGCAACATGACCGTCGTCGGGACCCGCACTTTTTCAGGAAAAAACGTGAAAATTTCTTATTGCTCAATTGGCAAAAGTATCACTATTATTCCCGCATTCGCTATCGATTGCGCGTAAAAACGGCCCAAGCAAGCTAAAAACAGCTTGGGAATCGGGTCAAGATCGATAGAATGTAGAAGGTAGTGTATACCAATTGTTTAGGAGACAAACGTATGGCAAAGAAGCCTGCGAAGTTGAAGAAGATGAAGAAAGTTGCCAAGAAGATTGCAAAGCCTGCTAAGAAGGCTCCAGCAAAGTCGGCTGGTAAGGTTATGGCAGCTCCGGTTTCGAAAGCACGTGTATCGAGTAAGCCTCGCAACACGTCGACGCTCAGCTACACTCAGTCAGAGTTCGTAGAGAACGTTCGCGCTTTCTGTGGTTTGAACAAGCGTTCTGAGGCAAAGCAGATCGTTGAGGATATCGCTGCATTCGTTATGGATTCGCTGCGCAAGGGTTACAAGATTCCACTAATGGGTCTTGGCAAGCTCTATGTGCGTGAGACCAAGGCTCGTCAAGGTCGCAATCCGGCCACCGGCGAGGTTATCAACATTCCTAAGAGGAAGCGCGTGAAGTTCACTGCTGCTAAGGCCCTCAAGGAGAGAGTGTTGTAGTTCTCATCCAAACGTTCCAGATAGGAGCGTGTGAAAGCGTAGGGGTAAAACCCTACGCTTTTTTTATTTGTACCATTCAGTAAATGCAGCGACTGTAGCGCCAGCCCCTATTAAGGGGCGGCTTTGCGTGGCGCAGCGGGGTGGATGCATAAAGTGCTCACCAGAAATTCAGCATCCCCGATCAGTGGCTAACAGGAAGGAATGATCGACGAAATGGCGATAAACCCTGCGCGAGTGATTTTTGAAAAAAAATCACTCGCACTAGTAGGGCGAGCGCAATCTTGGCGTAGCCAAGTTGCGCCGTAGAAGACAAAAGTACTGCGGCAGTGGCGCAGGACTGCCTCGTTTCTGATAAACATCAGACTATCAATAGTTTAGCCTGTTTTAAGCCAAAAGCAGCACCGTTTGCCAGCTCGAGTCTTTTATAACGCCCATATTCCACACGCTAGGCACATAGGAGTTTGTTGTCTTCTACGGTGCAACTTGGCTGTTCACTTGATCTTCATGAGCCAAGATTGCGCTCGCCCAGCAATTCTCATTCATTTTTTTTCAAAAATGAATGAGGCTAGGTTTATTTAAACTTGAAGAATGAGTTACAGCCTTTAATACCGGTGAGTAGATACTTTTATTTAAAGATGGCCGGTTCCCGAATGTTTTTGCCTTCAAAGGATGAGCTCTTACTACGTCAGCTATTAAGCATACCCTATAGATTTATATCTTTAAGCCTTGTACCATCGCCTTATGAGTGACGAATCGATGGCACCAGAACAGCCAACTAGAGACGCTATTATTGAAGTCTTAAAGACCGTTGAGGACCCAGAGCTATTTTTAGATATCTGGTTCCTTGGATTGATTTACAATATCAATATTGATGGCGGAAACGTGGTTGTTGACATGACATTCACATCCCCGATGTGTCCAGCTGGTCCTCAGTTGAAGCACGAGGTGCAGAGTAAGATAGCTGCGCTTCCCGGTGTCAAAGAGGTCAGCGTAGTAATTACATTTACCCCGCCCTGGGAGCCATCAGACGAGGTTAAGGGACTCCTGGGGATGATGTAATCAAGGTCGGACTACGAGTGGAAAGCGGGGCAGGTATTTCGTTAGAGAGGTTTCGATGCGCTTAACTCAGGAGCAGATAGAATTTAGAGACCTCTTTAGAAGGTTCCTGTCAGAGCAGGTGACTTCAGCTTATATACGGGGGAGAGTAAATAACCCAATTAGTTTCGATTCCAAGCTCCGAACTGGCTTTCGTGAGCTTGGACTTTATGATGCTTTCGCGGGCTGCGACGCTGGCAGTCCCTCAAGCGGATTGGTGGAACTTTCCTTAGTAGCGGAGGAGAGCGGCAGATTTCTGGTACCGGATGCAAGCGTAGAAGATGTTCTTGTTGCATCTCTTTTTGAGAGTCTATTGGCCCCGGAGGACCGCGCGATCTTCACTGCAGTACTGGCGCCAGCCAGGACGGCGATCGCCTTAGCTTTTCCGAGCTGCTGCCATCTTACTCTCGATTCCAGCTCTGGAACGGTTTCTGGTTTGGTAGATTGGGCTGTCGGTGGTCATAGCGCAGAGCAGTTGCTTTGTTTCGCAGAAGGCGCTAACGGTCGGCGAGCGGTTGCTGTAAGTGTGTCTAACCTGCCAGACGAAAAAAAAATGGTAACATCTATCGATCTGACTACTCCGTTAACTTCGTATAAGGTGTCCAATGCCAGGTCTGCCGTATTTTCAGCAGAATCGACCGAGGCGCTTGAGATAGCCATTGAAACCACAAAAGCGGCTGAAATAACTGGTGTGTGCAGGCGCGTGGTTGAGATGACAACCGAGTACGTCAAGACCCGAGAGCAGTTCGGAGGACCAATCGGTGCCTTTCAGGCGATACAGCATAAGCTGGCCCAGATGCACGCTGAGACGGAGAGCCTTGCAAGCCTCTGCCGATTTGCGGCGTGGAGCTTTGCAGCATCCCCTAATCAGCGCAAGCTCACCTCCCGTGCTGCAATTATCAAGGCGGCAGATCTTGGGCCCATGGTGTGTGAGGCAGCGATTCAGTGTCACGGGGGGATTGGGTTTACTTGGGAGTACGACCTACACCTCTACCTCAGGAGGGCGCTGAGTGTTCAGTCCGCTTTCGGAATTAGCGACGGCCGGGCTCAAGAGCTTATTGATGCCGCTCGATAAGTGCGGCTGGGTTAGGAGTCAATTCGATAACGGGTCTCAAGGAGCTCAAGCCAGATATGTACAACTGTGATGTGAACCTCCTGAATTCGCTCTGTAAGGGGTGAGGGCACTGTAAGGCATATATCACATGTCTTGGATAGCTCGCCGCCGTCTTTACCTGATAGGCCAATGACCTTTGTACCGCGCTTCTTAGCCTCATGTACTGCCTTGAGAACATTCTTGGAGTTTCCCGATGTTGAAATGGCTATTAGTGTATCGCGGTCAGTACAGAAAACCTCGACATGACGTCGATAGACGTCCTCAAAGGACTCGTCGTTTGACCAACAAGTCATTACTGAAGGGTCCATCAGGTGTTGCGCACGAAGTCCGCGTCTCTTGCGCTTGTATCGCCCAACCATCTCCTCAACCAGGTGCATAGCATCGCAAGTGGAGCCACCGTTGCCACAGGCATAGATGGTTCCACCTTGGGAGATTGTGTTAAAAAGCAGCTCTGCCGAAGCAGCTATTGAATCAGTAAAGCTCGAATCGGCGCCAAGTTTCGACTTTAACGCGGCAGACTCGAATAGAATCTGAGAGATAACATCATCCATAAAGGACCCTTACCAAACCTAAGGCTAACCTCGCTATCATCACCTGATTGGTGGATTTTTAAAAGGGGGGGCGAATCCGAGACCTGCGATTTTAGAGTGTACGAAGGACCAAAGGCGCGTTAGACTCGGCAGTTAGGTTAGACTACAGGGTGGTAAATTCAAAAAAAGACGGTAAAGATCCTATGAGCGAGTACAAGGTTTGGTTGGCAAAGTTGTTAACATTGGCGCTGATCGCCATCATCGTACTACCGATGATCGGTGGTGCTATAGCGGCAGCGGGTAAGATCGGAGGGCCTAAGGTGTCGGTGGTCGAGCTCATGGGGCCGATCGAGGATGCCACTGATGTACTCAAAGCCCTGTACCAAGAGTCACGCAACAAAGACGCTAAAGCGATTGTCCTCAGAATCGACTCTCCGGGCGGAGCGGTTGCTCCATCTGAGGAGGTGTATAACGCTGTACGTAAGTTGAAAACGATTAAGCCAATCGTAGTCTCGATGGGGTCCGTTGCAGCATCAGGGGGTCTCTATTCGAGTCTGGCAGCTTCCAAAGTTTTGTGTCAGCCAGGGACTCAGACCGGGTCGATCGGAGTTGTAATGCAGATACCTAACTTTACTAGCGCTGCTGATAAGGTGGGGGTCAGTATGGTTACAGTAAAAAGTGGCGCACTCAAGGATGTCGGTAACCAGTTTAGGCCGATGACCGATGCGGAGCGTAAGTATCTTGAAGACACTGCAACCAAGGTTCACTCGCTCTTTATCAAAGCGGTAGCTGATGGGCGTGGTATCCCGGAGCAAAAAGTTAGGGAGTTTGCTGATGGTCGAGTGATAATCGGGCACGAGGCGAAGGAGCTTGGTCTGGTAGACGGATTTGGAGATGTTTACGATGCAGCTAGAGAGGGGCTGGCGTTAGCCGGAGTACAGCTAAAGGACGATGAACTTCCAACGCTACACTATGCCAACCGCAAGAAGAACATTCTAGAGAAGGCGTTAGAGGCATCTAGTTCGCTCTCGAGCGTGCTACGCCCTCTAACTGGAGGAGCATCGATTCAGTTACGGGCCTGGTAATTAGAGCTGACTTTCAAAATGGCTACGCCGTTAGTTGTTGCTGGTATAGGTACGGATGTCGGTAAGACCGTGGCCTCTGCGGTTCTCTGTGAGTTACTAAAAGCTGATTACTGGAAGCCCGTAGCGAGTGGTACAGACGATGGACCAGTCGACCATGAAGTCCTTCCAACGCTTCTGCAGAGTCCCGATGGGCGCATTCACCCCCCGCGTTATGTTTTTGGCAGGAGTCTATCGCCGCACGTTGCGGCAGCACTTGAGGGACGCACAGTTGAAATAAAGCAGTTACTGGAGCTGCCTAGGACCACAAAGCGGCTGGTAATTGAGTTGGCTGGAGGTGTGCTAGTTCCGTTAAATGACCATCAGACTAATCTAGACATCTTGAAGGCCTGGCGCTTTCCCGTGGTTGTTGTTTCTAGACACTATCTCGGGAGTATAAACCACACATTGCTGACTGTCGGTGTATTAAAGGCGCACGACTTGCCGATAGCTGGTATCTTATTTAATGGCGATGAGCTACCTGACACCGAAAGGATAATAGCTAAAATGGCAGGCGTGCCTGTGTTGGGTCGATTACCGCGGCTAGCAAGTGTTAATGAAGCAGCGGTTCGGCAGCTGATAGAGGCGGCGCCAATTCAGGTTGGCCTTCTGTAGAGGGGACAGTCTGGATAGCGTTCTTTTTGCGCTCAGCCCACCACAGAACACAGGCAACCCAGACCAGCGGAAAGAAGATTAAGCTCTTTAAGAAAATGTACAGAACAAAGGTCTGGTATACAAAATCATGGGTGGTCATACAGCTCCCGTTTGTATCGCGAACAAGTAACCAAGGAAAGTGTCCTCTTGGATTCCTTAATCCGGGTTAATCGAATTTATTATCTAAATCTCCAAATACATATCCTCTGGCCGAGGAAGAGTGCTTCATAGGTTCAAACCGTGGGTCTAAAAACCAGCATATGCACCTGAAATCACAGTATGTTTCAGATATTTCTCAGATATTTCTCTCAGAGACCGCGCGGAGTTAGCTCTTTTGCGCGCGGTCTCTGAGAGAAAGAGGTTGGTCGGTGCTGGCAAGATCTTGAAATGTCGATAAATATCTGTTGTGTTTCGATCTTCATATGCGATCTTTTTCGCGCGCGGTCTCTGAGAGAAATAGTTCAAGAAATAGTTCAAGGCTACAGAGGGGCAAATCGCGCGGTGAAATGGCGCAAAAATGGGGGATCATAGTCGAGTTTCATGCCTCGTAGTTGGTCCTTTTTGGCAGCTATCTCGGCCATACCCTCAAGAACATAATCAAAGTGACTCTGCGTATAAACTCGGCGCGGAAACGCCAATCGCACAAGCTCCATCGAAGCGGGGATAAATCCTCCCGTCTTTGAGCGTTTGCCGAACATGGCCGAGCCGACTTCACAGCTCCGTATACCCTCGGCGCAGTAAAGCTCGCAAGCCAGCGACTGCCCTGGAAACTGCTCCGGTGGGATGTGAGGCAGGAATCGACTTACATCGATGTACACGGCGTGACCGCCGGCTGGCTGCATGGTTGGAATTCCAACTCTATTCAGGCCATCAGCCATATACCGGGTAACTGCTATCCGATACTCCAGATAGCGCTCGTCGAGCCCCTCTGACAGGCCCACCGCCATCGCCTCTAGGTCACGAGCCGCCAACCCGCCATAGGTAGGGAACCCCTCAGTCAAAATCAGGAGCGAGCGCAATTGCTCAAGCCAATCTCTACTTCTCAGGGCTAAAAATCCGCCGATGTTAACCAGCGCATCCTTTTTGGCGCTCATGTAGCAGGCGTCAGCTAGGGAGAATATCTCCTGAGCTATCTCCTTAACTGATCGGCCTTCCTGGCCCGTCTCGCGCTGCTTGATGAAGAAAGAGTTCTCTGCAAACCGACACGAGTCGATGATGAAAGGGACTCCGTAGCTTTTATAGAGCTTTGATACGGCACGAATATTTTCAAGCGATACCGGTTGGCCACCACCAGTATTGTTGGTGATCGTGATCATGCCAAATGGGATCTTACCCTGGTGCTCTTTGAGGCACTGCTCAAGTTTAAGCAGATCGATATTTCCCTTAAAGGGGTGCAGAGACTTAGGGTCTTTACCCTCGGGTATCACCAGGTCAATACATTCAGCGCCGGCGTATTCCAGATTGGCCCTGGTTGTATCGAAGTGATTGTTAGACGGCACCTTCATGCCCGGTCTCACTAGAGCGGTGCATAATAACCGTTCGGCAGCGCGCCCTTGGTGCGTTGGAAGCACGTGCTCATACCCTGTTAAATCTCTAACCACAGCCTCAAAGCGTGCAAAGCTGCGCGAGCCAGCGTAAGACTCATCTGAGACCATCATTGCGCCCCACTGAGCGGCGCTCATGGCGGTAGTGCCGGAATCAGTTAGAAAGTCAAAAGTGACCCGCTCAGCTGGGACTAGAAAAAGATTGTATCCAGCTTCCTTTAGGAACACCTCGCGCTCACTCCTAGAGTGTAGCAGGAGAGGATCAAGGCTGCGAATCTTAAAGGGCTCGATTATCGTCTTTCTCTGCTTCATAGAGCGGCAGGTTAGCACGCAACGATGCCTGGCGCATGCATCAAAAACAGGGGCGGACCCCCGCTAACGGGTTGTATTGGAGCCAGCAGAGAGCTTGGCTTAGCCGCGTAAATCGGGCTAAAACTTACTCCACACGCCCAGTTAAGGTACCTGCGACCTAAGCGAGCAAGAAGAGGGTCGCCAACTAACTTTACAGACGGAATAACCAACTAATGCCTTTAGCCTTTTTGCGAAAACACTACTCTGCCGAAAGGGTAAATTGGGCGCTTTTAAGACGGTCTAGCTGGGGGGTGCCCTCGAGCTTGATTTGGTCTATACTCCGGCTCACTTATTAGGGGATATCTGTACCATGGTAGTTAATATAGTAGGGGTGGCACGCCGACTTGGTTCCACGGTGATTAAAGCCTCCGAGATAGAAGAGCTCTTTGAGAGGGAGCCAGGCACGATTTTAGGACTGTCAGGGGTCTCTCAGCTTCACAAAATAGCGCCGGACGAAGACCTTGTTTCACTCTCGGCAGAGGCGTGCTTAGAGGCCTTGGCCAAGGTAGACTTGCCGCTTGCGAAGGTAACCGGGGTTTTCACTTCGTGCAATCCAACCACCGATTACCTTATTCCATCATTGGCGCCTCTAGTGGCCGCTAAATTAGGGCTTTCGCACCTTTTAGCCATGAATATAGCCATGGGCTGTGCGGGTGGAGTGCAGGCTCTTCAGGCTGCTTACAATCAATTAGTAGTCGATTCGCAGGCCGGCAAGACTAGCTACTATTTAGTAATAGCTGGAGATCACACCAGCCGAATGCTCGATAAGGCGAGTTGGAAAACAGCTATTTTGTTCAGTGACGGAGTCACTGCAGCGGTGGTGACCAATGACCCAACGATTCCGGGCGGATTCGCAGTTGAGCGGGTCGCATCGGAGACGTATGCTGGGGAGAGTGTTGACGTTATTAACCTTCCAAACGCTCTAGCCTTGGCAGATGGTAGCGAGCGGGCAGGGTACCAACTACACATGCGAGGAAGAGGGGTATTTGAATTTGGAACGCGGATAGCGCCGCGTGTTCGAGCGCTATCGGGGTTGGAGTGTTTCAAGAACGTATATATTATCCCGCACCAAGCCAACATACGTATGCTCAATGAGCTCGTACCTGCCTTTGAGGTCGAGCCGGAGCAGCTGTATACGGATGGGATTACCAGAATAGGTAACATATCAGGTGCTGCCTGTTTTCTTGGACTAGAGGATGTGATTAGTGATCCATCGTTGCGGCGAGGTGCTCCAACCGTTTTGCTGTGCGCCTTCGGCGCGGAGCTACAGGTAGCAGCAGCTGTGCTAACTGCGCGTTAATAGCGGTGCTGCCGCGATGGTGCTACAACGTAGATAAAAAATGAGTGTTACAGTATCCATCGTTGTGCCGTGCCTTAATGAGCAAGGGAATATTCCAACTCTGTTAGAGCGAATTCGTGCTGAACTGGCAGGTAAAGAGAGCTTTGAAGCTATATTCGTTGATGATGGCAGCACCGATCGGTCGCTTGAGGTTCTCCGTGAGCTGGCAGAAAAATATCCAGAGTGCCACTACGTTTCCCTGTCTAGGAATTTTGGGCATCAACAGGCTCTCAAAGCGGGCCTTGACCGTGCGCGTGGAGAGTGTGTGATTATGATGGATGCTGATTTGCAGCATCCTCCGGCACTGTTGGGGCAGCTCATTAATCGATGGCGAGAAGGGTACGATATCGTCTACACCGTGCGACAAGCCAATCTAACCCTGCCGTTCTTCAAACGCGTCTCATCGCGTCTCTTCTATAAGGTGATCAACTGTCTGACTGAGCACCCGATAGAGGAGGGAGCTGCTGATTTTAGGTTAGTCGATCGCCGAGTTGCAGCGATTATCTCATCGATGAATGATCCATTTCTTTTTTTACGAGGATTGATACCTTGGCTTGGGTTTAAGCAGAGCTCAATAGCTTACAACCCCGATGCCCGGTTGTCTGGAACCACCAAGTATTCCCTGATCAAGATGGCTCGTTTGGCTCTACATGGAGTTACATCATTCAGTGTACGACCCCTCCGAATGGCCACATTTTTTGGAACTGTTATGTCAGGGATCGCATTTGCATATCTAGTGTATGCCTTGCTTTCTTATTTTGTGTATCACATCTCGTTGCCAGGTTGGTCGTCGATAGTGTCGAGTATTCTGCTGCTCGGTGGAATACAGCTAATCATGCTCGGTATTATTGGAGAATACCTTGGCATGCTCTATATTCAATCCAAACAGCGTCCGACCTATATAGTTCGTGAAGCAAGCAAGTAGTGTCTAATCACCCGCGCAGGCTGTAAAAGCCTAACGTCGTACGCATCCAAGACCACCTGGGAGGCGCATATCCTTGCAGCCCATGCGACGTTCTTCAGTTGAGCATTTTTGCTCACTCGGACGAAAACCGGCAGGGCATTCCTCACGCACAGAGTGAGCATGATTTGACCCTGGGCGCCCTGTTACTTGCTCCTGAGCCATCGCTACCTCCAGCGCTTTCTTGGTAAGATCAAGGCAGCAAACTCCGCGCGACTCGCTTACAAAGCTACAATCCTTACTCCCCATGCCAAGGTCTGAACATGAATAGGGGCATGCGCGACAGTGCGGGGTGGCCGAGGCCATTACCGGTACGGAGAGAACAGCAGCCGGAAGGCAAATCAAGGTTGTAAAAGCGATCAGTAATGCCAGTCGGAATTTCATTCGATCTCCTTACAAATAACAGTGCTGCCTCTAAGAGCAGCCCACATCGGCGTTATAACTCACGTACACGATTTTCAAAAGCGACAAATTCAGTCAACATGATGGGCATTAGTTTTGCGGGGGCTGCATGAGTCGTTACGATACATTTGCCAAACATTATGACCACGTAGTTGGCTGCCGGAGCGACGTTGCGTTGTACCTGCGAGCGCTTTTAGCCAAGTATCACCGCAGCGCGAGAACCGTTCTTGAGCTTGGGTGTGGCTCCGGAAGTATGCTCAAACTTCTGACGCGATATTATTCGTGCGAGGGGATTGACCTATCAAGATCAATGCTCCGAATCGCCCGCGCCAAGGCGCCGCGAGCTCGGTTACACCACGGTGATATCTCTGACTTTAGCCTCGATCGTCGTTTTGATGTAGTGCTGTGTCCGTTTGATACGATTAATCACGTGACCTCATTTAGTAAGTGGAGGCGGGTATTCGAAAGGGCTCATAGCCACCTTGAACGCGATGGTGTTTTCATCTTTGATGTTAATACAGAGTATAAATTGGAGTGCTATGCAGAGGAGCCATCGCTGACTGAGAACACCGACTCATGCCTGTCCATGATCGAAGTTCGTAAGCGCCGCCGCTATCATTATGATATAGTACTAAAACGGTTTGAACGTCGAAAAAACGGACTTTTTAAGCTGAACACGATGGTTTTGCCGGAGCTTGTTGTGCCAACTGAGCGGATACTCAAAGCGCTTGGAGTGTACTTCTCGAGTGTGACCATGGTCGATCCCGATCGCCGAAGGCCGAACGACCAGACGGATGATCTGTTTTTTATCTGTCGCGCACCGCGTTAGCACTTACCGTGGCGTTGCGAATCCTGAAGCCACCTCGGACAGAGCCTTTTGCACAGAGGCCTCGACGAACTCTTGTCTAACAAACTCGCCACCGAACAGATATTCAGATCTGGCCCAAGATTGCTTGACCTCTGTCTTGTCCTTGCGGACTCCGACCTTGGTCAGAGATGCATCAAATTTCTTGACGCTAAAAAGATATGATATCTCCAGTGCTTCTTCGACAAAGCGGGCTGATAGATTCAATTCGTCGACAAAGGACATTGAGCGCGACTCTGGCGGTTTAAGTTTGGCCGCTGTCCATCCGTTCTTTGAAGTCTCTCCCTTAGGTAGAAAGCTAAAAACGGTGGTCAAGGTGTCAAATATTGCTCGGAGGTGCTTGTGCGGATTGACTGTTAGTGGAAGCTGGCCCAGTTCGGATGTTGCCTCAGAGTTACCATAAAGCAGGTAAGGGCTCTTGGTCTTCTCGGATATCGGAGAATTAAGCTCAAGCTGGAAGCGGTGCTGCATGCAGACCTCTGAAGCAGGGGCCAGCTCAACGCCACGCTCGAGCTCAGCCGAGGCCAGCATGGCGAATGCCTGGTGATCTTTGGCCTTCACCAGCTTTAGGTCTCCCAAAGCGAGTGCCAGAGCAGGAGTGGTCAATGTAACAACCTGGGGCGCTCGATTTATAATTCGGAGCGAACAATCGACCGACTGTCCCTGTTCGAAGGTGTCACCGTGCACATCAAGTCTAAATTCGAGCGAGTTTTGGAGGAATAATCCGCGCATAGGAGCCTACGTAGCATAAGTTAACGAGGATGTAACTATTCAGCAAATTCCGCGACGGTAGAGTTAGACCATGGCCTAAAAGCTGGTGAGTCGTTACAAGAGGATGTCTTGACGGATAGATGCGGTCACCCCATACTGTTAGTTTACGAGAACTAGAAAACTAATAAGTAAAGATAGGGCCCGAATAGCCGTTCTGCTTAGGTCTAAATTACGTCCAGGGCATGGATACTCAGATTGCCGGCTTTCGCGACCGTAACTGCCAGATTATCCTAAGAGTATGTCACTGCCGTCGGTTATTACAATCGCCTCTGATGCCCCTCGAGTTTGGTTACGCATCTCGGCATTCCTATCGCTAAAGTCGCCGGCAACCCGAGTAACTTACTCAGGAATTCTGACTGAATGGTGCGCGTTCCTCGGTGCCAAGGCCGGAACTCCGGAGAGCGCCGAGCGCATAGTTGCCGCCACCGACCTGCACGCTATAGCTTACCGCAAATATCTAGAGACACGGCCCGGCGAGCGCCCACGCTTTGAGCAATCGGTTCGTGCAGGTGTGACAAGTTCTCGTGCTGTGAGTAGCTCAATGGCGTCGGGACGCAGTAAGAAAAAGGATGGCCTTGAAGCGACTCAATCCAATGCCACCATCCACAAGAAGTTTGCAGCGCTGAGGCGGATATATCGGATGCTTGTGGCCAGCAATCTCGGCATAACCGAAAACCCTTTCGAGGCCGACAAGGTCCCTCCTCCGCCAAAAGATGCGGGTCGAAAGCGCCCGACTCAGATGATCGATTTCGAGTTGGTCATGGAAATTATCTCACAGCCTGACGAAGCCACTGCGAAAGGTCGCCGTGATCGAGCCATTCTGGCGGTGCTTTTCGGCGGAGGTATACGTCGTAGCGAACTAGTTGCGCTTAGGATAGCAGATGTACGCAAAACTAGCTCTGGAACGACGTTTCTGTATTTGCGACACACAAAGGCAAAACGTGACGCTGAGCAAGCATTACCAGATTGGGCAGCGGCGCCGTTGTGGGAGCTGATTGCCGAGCGCAAACGCGATAAGGCCGCCGATGGCGATTATCTCTTTGTTGGATTCACCGGACGAGCCGGGCAAGTGACCAGTGGTAAGCCGATCTCAGACACAGGGGTATACATACTCTTTAAGAAGTACTGTAACGCCGCTGGTGCGGGCGCCTTCGCCACCCCCCACTCTGCTCGCGCCACGGCCATCACCAAGCTGTTAGCCGATGGCATTCCTCATCGTGAAGTTCAGGAGTTTTCACGACACGCCAGTATTCAGATGGTAGAGTGGTACGACAAGCGTCGCTTCGACGTCGAACAGAGCCCAGCGCGTGGATTAAACTATTATAAAAAGCCGCGTTAGTTTTGCTATTTATGAGCGATTTCAGAAAAACGGTGGGATTAAAATAGTGCTTTTTGCCATACGGTGAGATTCCGCAACGAAAATTCGGAAATTGATCAGCAGGGCGTCGTAGTTCTCTCTCCTTAAAGGGGCCAAAAATGTGCGGAATTTAATGACACAATTAAGTTAAACAGCAACTGCCCACACATTTTTATCCTTTTTGAATCTTCCAGCCTTCCTGAGTAGTTAGCGGGAGAGCTGCGATGCCCTGATCGATAAATCACATTCGACCTGAGAAACTGCATATCAAAGAGATAGAGGGCTAGTTATAAATCTCGATAACGTTTTAAGGAAGAAAAAGCATGGTTAGCTTATTAGCCTCGTTGGTTGCCCTTGTAGCGTTAGTCGGCTCCAGTGCTTTTGCGCAAAGTCGTTGTGAGGTCGCTGAAAAAAAAATTGGTGAGGATGAAAGTATCGCCATAGTGAACGAGGCCGGTTGGTACGTAGTTGAACGGCTCCGCAACACAGAGCAGAGTTACACTTTGAAGGGGCCAGGAGGATACAGCCGCCACCTGCCTGACGTTAATGATTATGACTCAAAAGATGGCTCCAAAACTAAGATGTACCTTAGCGCGGTAGGTCTGGATGGCTCGGTTTATTTTATAAATAACATCGGCAAAAATGTTGATAAACAGTGGGTACTGCTCGGCATCTCGATTAACAAGCTCAGCAGTCAATCAAAAAAACCAATCGAGATTTACTCTTTGCGATTTAATACAGATACAACGCTAGCCTACCAAGCTGAGCTTAACTCCAGGGGTCAGTTAGTCGTGCTTCACACAACTAGTTCTGGCAAACAAAATACGTTAACAACAGCCTACCGGTTCAGCGATGGTCGGGGGTCGCAGCAGGTGGTGAATCTTCCACAGCTTACAAGCTCTCGTCGGCTAGAGGTTGCAAATCGTCTCCTGATGGGCACCGACGGAAAGTACCTGGTTTACCAGTTGCTGAATAGGCGAACTCTAAGAGGTAAGAGTTCACGACCAACGGCTGTCTCGACAACTATTTCGGGTTTATGCCTCGGCAACGTTACTTCTCAGGAGCTCTCGTGTGTGAGTCCCAGTGTGCTTGAAAACCTGAACAGCAAGCGTTTTCGGGTAGAACAGCTAGTAGGCAATCATGCAATACTCATGCGTGAAAGGCCAAAGACAGGAGCGCCTGAGTACTTAAAGCTAGCTTTCGATGGCTCTCTACCTGCCGAACCTAGAGCAGTTGGCCTGGAGTCAAAGTATGTGGGCGCCGCACATACTGCAAATGGTGACGCAAACTTTTTATCTGTAAACGGATCTTTTGAGCAGAAGGAAGCGACCATCGTTCAGAGAAAGGCGGATGGATCCCGGGCACACTTTCTGTGCCGATTCGAACAGCCGTTTGACCTCGACATGAGGACCAACCCAGCTGTATTGACTTATCCGTTACAGGACGGAGGGATGCTCTTATTTGGTAGCCATAATGGACAGCGCAAGATCTTGAAACTGACTCTGAAATAGACCAAATTGGGTAGTATAGCAAAGCTAACACCTTAATATCACGTAGTATTATACGCTATCATAGGGTGGCAGCATGTGTTACCCTGCCTAAGTTAGCGCACGGGTTAGAGTAGTGTGGTTATAATTTGTGCTCGTGCGAAGCCATCTTTTAAGTGAGCTGATCGTTTTTCCAGAGGGGGGAATCATGGAAAGAGTCCTAGTTACTGGAGTAGCCGGAGAGGTTGGTTGCAGCCTCGTGCAATATCTTGCAAGAACCAAGAAAGCCTCGATCGTAGGTTTCGATCTAAGAAGTCCAACTCGTGAAGTGGCAGAGCTATGCTCAGAGATAGCGCTTGGGGATATTTCCGATGCGAAATGCACATCAACACTAGGTGGTGACCACTATTTTGATACGATCTTTCACTTGGCTGGTATCCTATCTTCAGGGGGAGAGCGTGCACCACTCAAGGCACACGAGGTAAACGTCACTGGTTCTCTAAATATACTTGAGTTGGCTCGCATACACTCAGAGAAACGCAACAAGCCGGTGAAGGTTATCTTTACGAGCACCATTGCGGCGTACGGTATCCCTTCCATCGAGCAGAAAAGATCTCTGAGCGCGATCAACGAGACCGAGGCTCTCTATCCGATAACGATGTACGGAGCCAACAAGCTCTACTGTGAATCTCTGGGGCGCTATTACTCGGAGAATTTCGGTATGCTGGAGGGGCGCGCAGACCGAGTTCGCGTTGATTTTCGCGCGGTGCGATTCCCTGGTTTAATAAGCGCGCATACGGTTCCGACTGGTGGAACCAGCGATTATGCCTCTGAAATGGTCCATGCCGCAGCGCAGGCAATCCCCTACTCCTGCTTTGTTCGGCCGGATACGCGCCTGCCGTTTATGATGATGCCAGATGCTGTCCGCGCTCTGGTGCTGTTGAGTGAGGCAAACGCAAATGATCTCTCTCAGCGAGTATATAACGTTGCAGGGTTTGCTCCGAGTGCCGCCGAGATCGGTTCGCTGGTTTCACGATACTTCCCGGATAGCGAGGTTTCATACTCGGTAAATCCGATTCGCCAATCGATAGTTGATAGCTGGCCGGAAGACATCGACGATGTCGCTGCACGAAGAGATTTTGGATGGCAGCCAGTGTACAACTTTGAGCAAGGGTTCGCTGAGCATCTCATTCCTGCGGTTAAGCTGCGTTACTCTGAGCATGAGCACGGTACCAAGGGCAGCGAAGATAGAGGGGCAAGTGTTCAGCTCGCCGCCAACTAGCAACTAGATAGTTTTACCAAAAACAACAGGAGGATTATGAACGAGACGGTGCAGGCTCAGTTAGCTGCTGAGTTAGAGGCTATTCGTGAGGCTGGACTTTGGAAGAGCGAGCGCATAATTGAATCTCCTCAAGAAGCGCAGATAACAGTTAATGGCAAGAAGGTCCTTAATTTTTGCGCCAACAATTACCTCGGGCTTGCTAATAGCCCCGTGCTGCGCCAAGCCGCCAAGAAAGGGATCGATGAGTGGGGCCTAGGACTATCATCGGTTAGGTTTATCTGCGGGACCCAAACGATCCACAAGGATTTGGAGCAAGCTATAGCTGAATTCCTAGGCACTCAAGATACAATCCTCTATCCGTCGTGCTTTGATGCAAACGGTGGGTTATTTGAGACGATACTAGGAGAGCAGGATGCGATTATCAGCGACTCACTGAATCACGCCTCTATTATCGATGGTATTCGCCTGTGTAAAGCAGAACGTTATCGGTACGTGCACAACGATCTAAACGATCTAGAACGGTGCCTGAAAGAGGCCAAGCCTAAGGCCCGTCGGATGATGATCGCTACCGACGGCGTATTTTCTATGGATGGTGATGTAGCTCCGCTAGCTGAGATAGTGCAACTCGCTGAGAAGTATGACGCTCTGACCATGGTAGATGAGTGCCATGCAACAGGATTTTTCGGTAAGACAGGGCGCGGTTCTGTTGAGGAGTGTGGAGTATTAGGCAAGGTTGACGTGATTACCTCTACTCTTGGTAAGGCCCTCGGTGGAGCCAGTGGTGGATTTACAACCGGCCGCAAGGAGATTGTCTCGCTCCTAAGGCAACGGAGTCGACCGTATCTTTTCAGCAACACGGTTGCGCCAGCGCTTGTTACGGCATCGATCGCCTGCTTAGAGCTCTTAAACGATAACTCTGAGCTGGTGGCACAGCTCCGTGAGAATACCAAGTACTTCCGTAGTGAGATCGTTAAAACGGGCTACACAGTGAGGCCCGGAATTCATCCGATCGTGCCTATAATGTTAGGCGACGCGCGACTAGCTGCGACGATAGCCGATGAAATGCTGAAGGAGGGCATCTATGTAATCGGGTTTTCCTATCCAGTAGTCCCTCAGGGTCAGGCGCGCATTCGAGTTCAGATATCAGCTGGCCACTCGCGAGCCGACCTAGACCGTGCGCTAGAGGCGTTTTCCCGTGTTGGTAAACGGGTTGGGTTTGGTGCTTAGCCTCTCTGTCAAATGTCTGCGAGTAGGGCTTCCACCGGAAGCCCTACTTATTCGGGGAAATAGTCTCATCTAAACCCAGCCTCATTCATTTTTGAAAAAAAATGAATGAGAATTGCTGGGCGAGCGCAATCCTGGCCCATGAAGATCAAGGGAACAGCCAAGTTGCGCCGTAGAAGACAACAAACTCCTATGTGCTTAAGCGTGTGAAATTTTAATGTCATCAGAGACTTTAGCTCTGGACGGTACTGCTTGATGTTAGCAAAGACGCTTGAGAATCGCGGCTTTGAAATCAGCAAATCGCTCGTAGCACCGATTGTATAAGACGATTTTCTTTAAGAATCGCCACAAGCGTTCAATAAGGTTAAGATTCGGAGAGTACGGGGGCAAAAATATAATTTTCACCTTGGAAGTTTCAAGAATAGCGCTCCAGCCGGAGCTCTTGCTCCAGTGCTTTCAAGTTCCTGCTAAGTTAAAAACCTACTCAGCCATCAAAAGTCCCACTTTTATCAGCAACTAGATAGTCTCTTTCTACAGCTAGAGTTTTTTTGTCTTCTACGGCGCAACTTGGCTGTTCCCTTGATCTTCATGGGCCAAGATAGCGCTCGCCCTGCTATTGCGAGCGATTTTTTTCAAAAATCACTCGCGCAGGGTTTAGATAGTCTCTTTCTACAGCTAGAGTTTTTTTGTCTTCTACGGCGCAACTTGGCTGTTTAATTTTTAAGGGGGCCAAGATTGCGCTCGCCCAGCAATTCTCATTCATTTTTTTCAAAAATGAATGAGGCTGGGTTTATACGATTGTTGGCCGGCTTATAAGCCAATTGTATAAATCATAAAAACATGACCGATGCTACTGTTCTGCGCAGATAGGGCGGCGTAGGGTATTGAGTGCCTGGCACATCAGGAAGAAATAGGCGAGCGGGACAATATGAATCATCATTCTGTTGGCAGAGTCACCCCAACCCAGCCGGTATGGTGTGCGCAGTGCTCCCAACGCTATCGATAGTGCTATATACGAAACTATAAGGTACTTAGTGCGAGCATTAGTAGCATCTTTTGACACAGCAAACGGAGAGAGGGCGATAGCTAGCACCACTAACCAAAAAACACCCCAGGGGACGCTTACTAGCATATTAGATAATAAGCTCAGAACTGATATAGCATAGCCGTAAGGGTTTGAAATTAGATAGGCAACCAGTGCTCCACCGAGACCAAAAAGGCTGATAGGTCTAAGCCAGTGAAAGCGCTCTCGTATGGGAGTAATACTATACAATATCGGCAATCCAATTAGAGGAGCTGCTGCTCCATAGACCTTCTTGGAGCTTGTTAGAGTGAGGCCGCCGTCGGTGGGCTGCTGAATACACTGAGCCCAGAATACCATAGGTATTACAAGCACAAACGCTCCCAGCCAAACCTGCCAGACTCGAAGCACCTTTGTTTCTAGGAGAATAAGCACCAGAAGAAGAGCAACAAGAAGTCCCTCTAATCGGGCAAATGCGGTAATCAACAAGAGTGCAAGGATCATTACAAGTGAGCCAGGCAGTCGAGTTGGGGAATTCCTGATGATGCTCTCCAGTCCGAGGATCTCCCCCGTAAGAAGCATGATCAAGCACGCAACCATCGTATGGCTGTTCACGTAAACTGATTGCTGTAAGATGAACACTGTCGAAAAGGTGAATAGAGTGACCATCCCCATTAGAAAAAGAGCTGAAAATCTTATGGGAATCCGTGACAACCGAGCAAATCTTAGTGAATAGGCTATGGCAGCTCCGAGGCCGAGGCACTGACAGAGAGGACTGAGTGAACTACTGAAGTCCTGACCAAAATACTTGGCGAGCGCGTGAAATGGGATGATTGCCAAGGGATAGGCAGCAAAGTACGACGCATAGCTCTCAATTGGTATACTATCGGCGAAAGCCGAGGCTAGAAACATAAAGTCGAATGAGTCACGGGAAAAAATCACTAAATTGCAGGCTCGAAAAAGGAAACTAAGGGCGCCGTACCCGACGACAGTGGTTATTAAAAAACGTCTATCTTGGGGGCTTAGGGCTGGCCTAACGGTTGCTAGTACCAGCAGGATGGTAAGAGCTGAAAGCCCGAGAACAAAGACCGGAATAAAACTCGAAAAAAATGCGATAGACGCTATAGAGGAGAGCAGAACTAGTGAATATCCGACAGGAAAAGCAAATAAAAACATCTCTACTGCAGAGCGATCGCTGCGTCCTGCAGCGATCAAAGACAGGAATCCGAGCAGTGAAATAAAAGCCACGAGAAAGACTTCGAAAAAACCATCAACTGACATGATCAGCCCCATAAAAAACAATAGAGTCAGCGTAATGAAAGAGTCGATATTTTCGCTCTGAATTGGGCACCAGAAAAATTGATATCTGCTTTGACCCTATAAGGCTAATGCTTCCTGCCGGTGATGTAGCGAGAGCGGATATCTCCTTAAACCTTGCTTCTGTCAGGGATGAATCGTAATCCTCGTAGCTAATAGAAGCCACGCGGGCTACGTTATGGAGCTGAAATGAATCAGGGCGACCCTTCTGATTGGTTGGTAGGTATACAGTTGACTGATATAGGAAAGGTCTAAGCGCCATAAAAGACCAGGCGTAACTCGAGAGATCTCCATCGGTCTCATTAATAATGAGATCGGCGAGGTTGTAGGCACGTGGCGCCTTTAGACCATGACGAGCAGTGAAACCCGATTGAGTCTGAAATTGTAAGTAGTTTAACCAGACCCCAATAGCTAGGCATCCTACAAGGGCAAATCGGAACAGTAGGCGCGAAACAGGAGCGACTACTAAGATCAACATTACCATGTATGGCCGAGAAAAAGGGTAATGTTCTGATGGAAAGTGCCGAGAAAAAGGCAGTACTCCCTGCAAAAAAGGAAATCGTAGATTGATGCCGGGGTTTGGTGAAAGAATCCACCACGAGAGACCTAGGATACAGGGAAGAATTAGAATTGTAGCGGCATTGAAGCATCTAAACATTAAGGTCCTAAAGCTATCGTTGCGTATAACCCGTCTCCCTAAAGTTATAAGGGAATTATGCGCGTTCTCCAAGGGGTGCTTTTCAACGAAGCTGGAAGTTTTACTGGCTAGTTTGCCTGTTAGGCGACTTTATTGTCAGCTGCGGAAAAAATGGAGTTTCCGTTCGGGTGTAGGTCGCTACTTTTAATCGAAGAGCGGTCGTCAGCAGCAGAATTATCTGACCGCTGGGCGTAGTTGTTATTTTTCAAAGTCATACAAAGCTCTGCCGGCCCAGAGTGTTGAATGGCTTGACGTGCCGGCTTAAATTCGCTGTCTCGATAGGCACGCCTTTATGGAAACTTGAATCAATCTTCAACTGTACCTATTGGATGTTCTCTCGCATACCGAGCGTGAAATAAACTCTGCGCGAGTGATTTTTCAAAAAAATCACTGGCAAGAGCAGGGCGAGCGCAATCTTAGCGTAGCCAAGTTGCGCCGCAGAAGATAAAAAACTCTAGTCCATATTTTTCACGAAACTCGCTGCTCTCGCCGTGAAAAATGTGCAGAAACAGGCCATCCCTGGCCTGTTTCCTTATCGCCTACTGTTTGTGTGGGACCCATAGTGCCCACACAAACAGTAGGCTCCAAATTCCTAAGCTGCGCTTGGAGAATTTGCAAGTGCATCCATTCACTTGCTAGCCCGAACAATGCACTCTCGTGTAATGTTCGGGCTAGCTGCAGAAAGAGACTATCTAGTTGCTGATAAACGTGGAGCCAGTGATTGTTGTGCCTCTGATAACATTAAAATTTCACACGCTCGGCAAATAGGAGTTTGTTGTCTTCTACGGGGCAACTTGGCTACGCCAAGATTGCGCTCGCCCATAAATTCTCATTCAGAGACCGCCGGGAAACCCCCGTCCATGGGGTTTTCCCGGCTCGCTCCAAGCTTAATCGCGCGCAAACCGGCGCGCGATTGCGCGTCGCTCCAGGCACTTGCGTGCCTGTGGTCGCCATCCGGGCGACCGAGATCCCTCCGA
>JBKCMS010000023.1:0-3484 GCA_046300175.1 Pseudomonadota bacterium
GGTTACAAAGAGCACACTGCCGTTCGGGTGGTATTTCATTACGGATCTCCGGCTTGGATACACTGACACCACTTATATAATCGAAAATCTCGTCAAAGTGTTGCGTGGTCACGTGGGCCGAAAAAGTAGCAGGGCTACGGACAAAAAAGTAGCCGGGCTACGGACAAAAAACAGCAAGATCCGGGAGAGACAACAATGATAGCTTTACCTATCAAATATGATAGGCTATCCTATGAAATATGAAGAAGGTGATAAATCTAAGTTTTGTCAAACTATTAAAGGCCCGTATTGAGTCTAATAGCGGGCTAGTTCAGGTCGTTTTAGGACCGCGGCAAGTTGGGAAGACCACAACTACGCTAAAGCTTCTTGATGAGCATTATAGGTCGAAATCAATCTATGTGAGTGCTGATAGTGTGTTCAACCCTGATCATGGTTGGCTACGAAGCAACTGGCAGTTAGCGCTACAGGACAAAAAGATTCTGGTCATTGACGAGATCCAGAAGTGCTACAACTGGGCTGAGTCAATCAAGGCTCTTTACGATGGGACAAAGCGCGAGAAGAGGCGACTTACCTGCATTCTTCTCGGCTCGAGCTCGCTTGAGATTCAGAAGGGTCTTTCAGAGAGCCTCACCGGTCGTTTTCAACTGATTCGGACTCAACATTGGAATTTTGCTGAATCGCATCTGGGCTATGGGCTGAGTTTCGACGACTTTCTGCACTACGGAGGCTATCCCGGATCGTATGAATTGATAGAGACAAACGATTGGTATGACTATGTGAAAAACTCAATCATATCAACTGTGGTTGAGAAGGATATCTTGCAGTTTAGTAAAGTTAAGAATCCCGCTCTATTCCGACAGGCATTTGAGCTACTCATCTCATATCCGGCTCAGGAGATCTCTTACACCAAGCTACTAGGCCAGCTGCAGGACAGGGGGAATGTTGAGCTCATCAAGCACTATATTAGTCTGTATGAAGGAGCATATTTGATTAAGACTTTAGAGAAATACTCACCGAAAGCGATCAAAGTAAAGACCTCGTCGCCTAAGATTATTCCTCTGGCTCCTGCCCTAGCGTTTTTGCCAATTCGATCTCGTTTTTCTACAGAGGAGCGAGGGCGGGCCTTTGAAGCTCTCGTTGGCGCGCAGCTTTTACGAACTGGTGAGGATATCTTCTACTGGCGAGAGGGAGATTCTGAAATCGATTTTGTTCTGAAGAAGGGACGATTGCTCTGGGGGATAGAGGTTAAGAGCGGGAGAAAGAAAAGTGGAACAGGCTTAGACGTGTTTAAGAGGAAATTTCCCAATGCTCGAGCGATAGTTATCACGGTTGATAACTACAAGAGTTTTGAAAGAGACCCGATGAAGTTCCTGGAGGGGGAGCAGGTTTGATTGATTGTTGAGGAATCTATAGTGGTTCTTCGACAGAATTAGTGGGTAGTTATGGTTCATAACAGACCTTATTACGCTGTTCTCATTGGCAAATACCGTGAACGAGTATGTGCGCGTTATAAAGCGCCTACCAGATCGAGACCTCCGGGAAACCTCTGTAAAGAGGTTGACTCGGAGGGATCTCGGTCGCCCGGATGGCGACCACAGGCACGTAAGTGCCTGGAGCGACGCGCAATCGCGCGCCGGTTTGCGCGCGATTAAGCTTGGAGCGAGCCGGGAAAACCCCATAGACGGGGGTTTCCCGGCGGCCTCAGATCCATTGATGAGCCCTTTTTGAAAAACGCCATACTTGTGTCGAAGATACAGGAGCCATGCTGAGCGTATAGCCCATTTTCAGACATCGAAATACTTACAAGTTCTACCAATATAACCAATAGCTAGCCGTCTACACGAACTATCTCTCCTTGTTCGGTCACGTAATGTATCTCTTGGGGAATTCCACGCGCAACTTGATTCTCATCGAATATAATCTCATCTCCGTGAATGGCGATCCCCCTTCGAAGAGTTGCGAGTTGGTCAGAGCTTTTTAAAGCTCTAAAAGCCATGTGAGCGGCATAATATCCCAGGTCTGCATTGAGTATCGGCGGTTTGTGAAACATAGATTCAAAGCTTTTCGAGAACTGAGCATTGTGCGGTTTTCTGCGCAGGAAATAGACGTTGCGAGCCTGAAGGGGGCTTATTAACTTTTGCGTAATCGCCGTTTCAAAGCCGGAGTGGCCGACAACTACTGAATCCTGCATTCCTAGCTCAGCTCTTCGTTTCAGGAAATTAGCCAGTCCTTGTGGTTGCCCATCTACATAGGTGACATTTGGCGATATCGTTCTTAGATTCAAGGCAACCGAGCGCGCCTCTGAGAAATTGAGGTCCTGGTATTCTAATTCCTTAACAAACTGGCGCCCTGGCTGTGAAAAAAGACGGCGCATCTCATCGCTAATAGACTGACTAAATCCACTAGTAAATCTGATCGTAGCCCCTGTCTGTAACTTCCGGGCATGAAAGAACGGCCCATAGACACTGACCCAATCTGCTACTCGCCCACCGAGAACGAAATATGTTGGGGATGCTACAAAATCCGCGTCCTGCAATGTCTCACAGGACAAGAGTGGAATCCCGTCTCGCGCAGTAATCTGCGCCAATGATCGTACCCACCAACTGCCAGCAATGATCAGATCAACGCCTTTTACATCTTTCAAATATCGATAGGCCGAGAGTACCTTAGTCAGATCAGATTGATCATCCTGCACGAGAAGCTCAAATGAAGCACCAGCCCCTGTTTGCTCAGAGAGGGCCAGCTCAACACCGTTCTGCACAGCGGTGCCGTAGGGCGCCGCAAATCCCGATAGGGAAGCAATGAGACCGATCTTCCTCGTCGCGAGATCAGCCTGCGCTAACTCAATGAGACCAAAGAAAGCCAAGATAAAGAGGGGGATTATGCGAGAAATAATAGGCTCTATGTTCATATTCATCGATGACTATTTGTAAAGGCGCCAAGCGTGAATCATTCTCCAACTATAGACTTCCCACACTTCGTGAAGCTAGTGTGTTTTTCTTTCTTACTGTAGGGGGTCTACTATCCGAGGCTGGGAGTTCAAGGGGGCAGCCAGACCCCCACAGGACACTAGGCCCAACCTCAGTGCACTCTCGTTTTCTGGTGAAAATTAAATCTGTAGATACACCTCCGCCCTGCGAATCGGAGATCGCATGTGTGGTGTTTAGGCGAGTGCTAGGCTGCGATAAGGACGTTCGCTAGCTTGGGCATCGATGGAGGATACAACCCAGGCGGATACTTTGCCGTGGTGTCTCCCATGCGCCATAACGCTAGTACTCTTCTCGCTTCCTGCTTTAGTCTCTTTAAAGACCGTATGTACGCAATCCGTATGGATCGTTCATCTGAGAGGCACCACATCCTCCTGCCCTTTCGGTCTGGCCTATAGCTAACATCAAACTCCTGCCGTATAAGCTTCTCTCGTCCAATCACGCGCTTGTGCTGCCGCTGTCGCTTGCGTTCAGCTCGTAACTCAAGGTAACGGATA
>JBKCMS010000024.1:0-13540 GCA_046300175.1 Pseudomonadota bacterium
GAAATCCCGAGTTTTGGGGAACGCTATCGATTCGCGGATGCGAATCAAAACAACAACCTATAGTGATGTCCAGCAAAAGCCTTGCCAGTTTTACTGGCACGGACTTTTGCACGTCACTATAGTTGCTGATAAACGTGGGACTATTCTCATTCATTTTTTTCAAAAATGAATGAGGCTGGGTTTATTTTGGCCGGCCGCAACCCCCTTTAGGATGACACCCGTTTGCGTGAGGCCCCTGAACGAAGTTCCCATAACTTAGCGTATTTAAGCAGTACACCGTACGACTCAATTAGAGCCACCACTAGACCGGCAATCCCTTCTCGAAACCCTCGCTTGGCGATGTAAAACTTAAAAAATCGCGCTAACGGGCGAAAGATAAGGTCGAGAAGCGAGCACGATGTACCCTTTTTGAGCATGGTAGCCGCAGCGTTAGATGCGAGCGTATTAAGCCGTCGTGCATAGTCAGTTAGATCACTAAAAGAGTAGTGAAACAGTTCGCCGCGGCACCTTCCTGTGGTCCCCTCTACGAAAGCCTTTTCGTGAGGGTCCTCGCCTCCCCAGGTTGTCGATGAGCGGCGACAAAAGCGGAGGCGATACTCAGGATACCAGCCGCCTTTGCGCCACCATCGATTAAGAAAGAACACAACTCGATTTAGGTAGTACCCGCTATGATTCTCCTGGTGAACGCTGTCGCGCCGAGCGATAGCCTGAAGCTCAGCCGCCAAATCGGCAGAGACTTCCTCATCAGCATCAAGGTTTAGCACCCAGGTGCAACTACACAGAGAGAGCGCGTGGCGCTTTTGCTCAACGTAGCCTGACCAAGGACGATGCGAGATCTTTGAGGTGAACTCGCGGCATATCTCAAGCGTTCGATCGTTAGAACCGGAATCCACAATAATTATCTCATCGCACCAGGTGAGGCTTTCCAGGCAACGACGAATCTGATGCTCTTCGTTACAGCAGACGATAAAAGCGGATACGGTGGCACGAGTGACTTCGTTATTGGTCATTGCAGGATTCGTCATGGATTGGGCAACGGCACGGCTTTACTAACAGAGCGGAACCAACAAGATGAATGAATAGGGCCGCGGGCACCCGAAACTGGGTTGTCCGCCTTCTTAGTTAGCGCCCAGACAGTAAGTATGTGCATTAGCTAATCTCACCACAAAATCAATGGTTTCGGCTAGCTATAGCAAGAGCTAGCAACAACACCTAATATCCGTCCTGACAGCTCCGGACCAGTCGACACCTAAGGCATTTTTAGTGTAATAGTAGCGTCTAATGCCTGCTTTGGGGAAGGATTAAAGCGCGTATGAATATTCTAGGAATATCGGCTTTTTATCACGATAGTGCTGCTTGTTTGATCTCGGACGGAAAGATCATAGCTGCCGCACAAGAGGAGCGATTCACGCGCAAGAAGCACGATCCGGATTTTCCAAAGAATGCTGCGGCATACTGCCTGAAGGCCGGTGGCATAACGATCAAGGATGTCAATTTTGTAGCTTTTTACGATAAGCCTCTCCTTAAATTTGAGAGGCTCCTAGAGACCTACTTGGCAACGGCACCACAGGGGTATACCTCATATGCTCGAGCCATGCCGCTGTGGCTAAAACATAAGTTGTGGATTCCCGATACGATCAAGACCGAGTTGGGGTACGATGGTGAGGTGCTTTTCACTGAGCACCACCAGAGTCACGCTGGTTCGGCGTTCTACCCTTCACCGTATCAAGAGGCAGCGATCCTCACCATTGATGGCGTGGGCGAGTGGACCACCAACAGCCTTGGTGTTGGTAAGGGCAACCTCTTTTCGATTATGCGTGAGATCAAGTTCCCGCACTCAGTAGGCCTGCTTTACTCTGCGTTTACATACTTTACTGGATTCAAGGTTAACTCGGGCGAGTATAAGGTAATGGGCTTAGCGCCGTATGGCGAGCCGCGGTATGTGCAAACAATCTACGACAACCTCTTTGATCTGCGCGAAGACGGCTCATACCACCTGAATTTAAAATACTTCAATTATATGGAAGGGCTATCGATGACCAACGAAGGGTTCGATGCGCTCTTTGATGGGCCACGCCGCAAGCCTGAGAGCCCGCTTACTCAACGTGAGATGGATCTGGCTGCATCGATTCAGGTCGTGGTGGAAGAATGTATGATGAGGCAAGCTAATTTCCTACATAAGGAAACCGGGCTCAATAATCTCTGTATGGCTGGAGGCGTAGCGCTAAACTGTGTGGGCAATGGTAAGTTGCTCTCTGATGGGCCTTTTAAGAATATCTGGATCCAACCAGCCGCAGGAGACGCAGGCGGAGCTCTCGGTGCAGCACTCTGCACCTGGTACGGCTATCTTAATAATCCGCGGCATACCAACGAGCAGACGGATTCACAACGTCAATCTTTGCTTGGGCCTGAGTTCTCTGACCAAGAAGCTCTTGAGCAGTTAGCTCAATTTGGCGCGGTCACTCGGCGGATTCAGGGGGATGAACTCTATAAGGTAACAGCTGAACTTCTAGCTCAGGAGAAAGTGGTCGGCTGGTTCCAGGGGCGGATGGAGTTTGGACCGCGAGCGCTCGGTAATCGTAGTATCCTTGGAGACCCGCGTTCGCAGGCGATGCAGGCAACGATGAACCTCAAGATTAAGTTTCGCGAATCCTTCCGTCCGTTCGCGCCGGCAGTAATGCGCGAGCACGTCTCGGAGTACTTCGAGCTTGATTACGATTCGCCCTACATGCTTCTTGTAGCTCCAGTGCGCGAGAGTCGCCGGGTAAAGATGACTGCCGATCAGGAGAAACTTTTTGGTATCGCTAAACTAAACGTTCCCAAGTCTGATATTCCAGCTGTCACGCATGTAGATTACTCGGCGCGTATTCAGACCGTGACGGTCTCTCAGCATCCGACCTTCTACAAACTACTCGCCGCTTTTAAGGCAAAGACCGGATGCCCAGTGCTAGTGAACACCAGCTTTAATGTGCGCGGAGAGCCGATAGTTGGCACTCCCGCCGATGCATACGCGTGCTTTATGAGAACGGACATGGATGCTCTTGTAATTGGGAACATCGTGATGTTGAAAGAGGAACAACCGAAATGGCAGGAGCGAGAAGATTGGAAAACGAAATTCGAGTTGGATTAGATACGCCAACCACTGAAAATAGAGCAGCTTTTGAGCAAGCTCCGATCGATCCGCTCGATGTAGTGTCGTTTGGCAAGACAGCTCGTCGCCATGTGCGAGAGTTCGGATTCATCTTTGCTGCCATCTTCTTGGGTGTAGCGGCGTGGAAGCTTTATCGTGGTCATGAGCTCGCTAGTTCCCTGATGTGGTCGCTTCCTGGTGGCCTCTTTGCTGTTCTAGGTGTTTGGGCTCCCCGGATACTTCTGCCTGTTTATCGCGGCTGGATGAAGTTTGCACACTACCTATCGATTGTTATGACCACAGTTTTGCTTGGCGTTACTTGGTGCGTAGGGTTTTTGCCGATTGCTCTTATGGTGCGGGTGCTTGGGATAAAGAGAATGGATATGTCATTTAGGTCTCCCCGACCTAGTTACTGGGAGCCACGCGATCCCAAATACGATGATTTTAAGCGTTTAAAGCTCCAGTATTAGGTCTAACTCGCCCTCACGCATTGAGGGGTTTCTTTAAAAGCCCTGGATTGGCCAGAGACCTTGAGAAATACGATCTTTTTCTGAAGCAAGCCGTGAAATAGTACAGACCTACTATAGTAATGTGCAAAAGTCCGTGCCAGTAAACCTGGCAAGTCTTATGCCGTTTATCACTCTAGTTGTACCGGCCCGGCTGGTACGGTTTTCTCTTACTGGGTAGGTAAGGTTGTATGAACGGTGCTCTGAAATATAGCAGAAAGCAAGTACGCCGCGTGGATGTTCGACTAGAGTCTCGGCGCTGCAATTTCTATCGTAAGTCTCAAGCACAACGACCCCAGGCTGCACGATTTGATGGTTTGCTCAGTGCAGCTTTAGTAACCTTGGGGCTGCTTGGCGGGCTTGTGGCGATCTTACCTCCTTCACTACTTTCAAGGATGCCACTTTTGCACATATCTGGAGCTTTCTTCATTCCGTTTGCTACACTTTTTGCATTCACTAATCTCCGTTTTATTACCGTCATCAAGGTTGTACTAAAGGGCGTAGTTGTCTCTTTTGCAGTGTGCGGTCTAGCGGTCGCAGCCTCAGCGCTCCAGGGCGCAGAGCAGCCCCAAAATGCGCAAACCTTCAAGGTCTCGCAGACTCAAGTCCCAAGAAGCCATCTTTGACCACCGTGATAGCAGGTGACACTTTAGTGCTGCTAGGTTATCACTAAGAGGTCGGATGAATTACCTGATTGGTTTGTCCGCTCTAAACGCTCACCTTGCAAGTAGTATTCTCTTATGACTGATACCGATCTCGGAATTAGATTTATCGTTGAGCCCGCGGGCTGGCAGCTTACCGAATCAGAACGCGCGTTGTTGCGTGACTTAAAGCCAGCTGGGATTATGCTGCGTAAGCGGAATTTTCGTCATGAGCTTCCGTACGATGAGTGGCTCTCTACCTATGCTCAACTTCTGACTGAGTGTCGACAGGCGATCGGACGTGCATCGATCATCGTCAGTGTTGACCACGAGGGCGGAGGCGTGCACCGCTTTCCACCCCCGATCACCCGTTTTCCATATGCAGCTACCTACGGCGCCTCGCCAGAGGCAGTTTTTCAGGTAGCCTCAGGTATGGGCATAGAGTTGGCGAGTTTAGGTATAAATCTCTCTTTCTCTCCGGTAGCTGATATTCACTCTAACGTGGCCAACCCGGTGATCAACGAGCGAGCCTACGGGACTACTGCGAAAGAGGTAAGCGCTGCCGCCGTGGCGTGTGCACGTGCCCTCCGACAGCAGGGAGTAGTGCCTTGCGCTAAGCATTTCCCCGGTCATGGAGACACAGCGAGTGATTCCCATTTTGCGGTGCCGGTTCTGGCCCGCACACGAAGGGAGTTAGAGTCGCGCGAATTACTACCTTTTAAGGCTTTAATCGACGACGGAATTGAAATGATCATGTCGGCGCATCTGATGGTGCCGGAGATTGATGGCAGTAATCAAGCAACTGTATCTCCGGCTATCATGACAGATTTGCTACGCGTGCAGTTAGGTTTTAGTGGTCTCTCTATAGCCGATGCTCTTGGAATGCAGGGAATCCATGGAGCCGTACGCTCAGGTAGTTTTCCAGCACTGGGTCACAAAGCAGGGCTCGATCTCTTTCTGGTTGTTGGAGACACGGTTTCGATTGCAGATGCCTGCTCTCTTCGTAATCAGTTTGCCGATGCGCTATCTCAAGGAGAGTTAGATGTCCGCTCGGTCCTAGCAACAGAGGAGCGAATTGGTCGATTTTTGGCGTCGCTAGCACAACCACAGGTCTCCAAGCTGAGCACAGATATACTTGCCAAGAATTCGGCCCTGGCTAACACCTTGGCAGCTAATGCCCCCTGGAGTTCATTTAGGTTTAATCCAGTGGGCTTTGAATAGGTCTAAACGTGACTTACCCGGCTTAGTCAACGAATCTCCTCAAGCCCAAGCCAGCTTCAACCGAAGATCCATTATCCTGTTAGGATTATCGCTGGGTGGACGGTAGATGTTAAATTGCCGTCTTATTAAAAAAGGCAAGGAAGCCATGAAAACCGTTCTATTAATAGATAATGACGATGAATACCGTCAGGCGCTTAGTGATGAGCTTGAGGCTCAGGGGCTTGAGGTCGTCGCATCTGACTGTCCCCATGCCGCTTACCAGGAGCTAGTTGGTATGGGTACCCCTGACATTATCGTAGGCGACCTGCACATGCCCTTCACTACGGGACCAGATAGGGACGAGTATAAGATTTCATACGAGGTTGGGGTGAGGACCTTGCGCGAGCTGGCGTGGGTATTCCCGGAAACCCCGGTGATAGCGCTCACTGCTCTCGATGAGCTTGATATTGAGAGGGCACGTTCTTTACTCGCGCCTATCCCTGCGTATCGCAAGACAGAGGATCTTTATCGTGCAGTGGAGTTGGTGAAAGAGCTCGCCCTGAGCCGACAACTATACTGATGTGCAAAAGTTCGTACCAGGCAAACTGGCAAGGACTTTTGCACATCAATATAGATGAGGCATTGAGTTGCTTTGTGCCGGGCTGGCCCGAATATCTCATTAAACTGCGTCGCGAGAGCGCCATAATCGTCGCGCGCAGAAGCAGGCTTCATGCACTATGCGGGCTAGCTCTCTGCCAGTGCTTCCGCTAGTAGCTGCATATACTGATTTCGAGAGATCTCAACCGCTCCAAACCCTTCTGAAAACGGAGTGAGCACCTGGCAATCAAACCAGGCGATCTCTTCCTGCTTTAGGTAATCGGCCAAAGTGAGCATAGCCACCTTTGACGCACCTGTCTCTCGATAGAAGCTGGATTCGGCGGCAAAGAATCGGCCTATCTGAATACCGTAGATGCCCCCCACGAGATGGTTATTTAGGTAAGCTTCAAACGAGTGGGCGATACCGATCTCGTGGAGCTTTATATACGCCTCCTGCATCTCAGGTATGATCCAGGTGGAATCCTGCTCTCCACGGTTCTGTATCTCAGCACAGCAGCTAATCACCTGTTGGAAAGCGGTATCGACCCTTGTGGTAAATCGACCGCGCTTGAGTTCACGTTGCAGCGAGCGCGAGATGTGAAAGTCTTTCAGGAACACTACTGCACGCTCTGGGGGAGCGAACCAGGCTAAGAGTCCCTCATTGATGGGCCACGGAAATATTCCGCTTCGGTAGGCCAATAGTAGTGATGCAGGCTCAAGGTCACCACCGATGGCCAGTAGGCCGTCTTCATCAGCGGTCTCCAGGGGCGGAAATGCTAGTATCGCCATGATTAAGCCTAAGCATATGCGCTATTTTGAAACTCGCAACAGCACTTCTACAACTAGCGCCTATAGCCGGAATTTCCCGTAAAATGACGTCTCAGGGCCAGGATAGTCATAAAATGCCGCACCCGCAATCATTTCGCATAATCTGACACTTAAAACTGAACCGTTTTTCCTTGAGACACCATATGTAAGGTGAGACAATCTAACTAGCTGGCTGATAAACAGAAGACAACCGCAGAGCTGTTTGCTGATGGTATGATTCAGCAAATCGCCGGGGACGTTTTTATGTCTGATATGTCGAAGCCTGTCCAAATTAAAGACTGACGAGTATGCCTAGAACCAATCGAAGCACTGATTCAGACACTACAGTAAAGGAACGTACCAAAACTCAGAAGCCTAAGATGTATCGGGTGCTCTTACTTAACGATGACTTCACTACGATGGAGTTTGTCGTTCACATTCTAGAGGGGATATTTTTTAAGAGCCCCGCCGAGGCCACGCAGATCATGCTTCAGGTACATAAGAACGGAAGAGGGGTGGCTGGCATATTCTCTAAACAGATAGCAGAGGCTAAAATCGAGCAGGTACACCAATTAGCGCAGAGCGAGGGATTTCCCCTCAAATGTGACATGGAGGAGGCGTAATGTTTAGTACGGAGCTAGGGCTCACCCTGGAAGCGGCATTTAGAGAGGCGACGTCGAGGCGTCATGCGTTTTTCTGTCTTGAGCATTTACTTTATGCGCTGTCGTACGACGAGCAGATTATCGAGATACTAGAGAAGGTAGGGGTTCAGCTTCAAACTCTGCGCAAAGACCTAGAGCAGTTCTTCGATCGCAATGTAGAAGTGGTTCCGCTGCAAGGAGCGAAAGGATTCGCCGCAGAGCCGGCCCAAACACCGGCTGTTCAACGTGTCTTGCAGAAAGCGATTCTACACGTACGCTCTGCCCAGAAAGACGTCATTACCCCTGCTGAGGTTTTGGTAGCGATCTTTTCTGAAGAGGATTCTCACGCTGTGTATTTTTTGGCAAAGCAGGGTGTTACTCGTCTCGATATTTTAAATTATCTAGCCCACGGCGTTAGCAAAGCAGGAACAGAGAGGGTTTCAAAGCTGACCTCTGACTTAGAGGAGGATATAGACGAGCAGAGCGATGAGGATAGCTTGCTGCGCGCGGGCTCAGCGCTCGCCATGTTTACCGAGGATATTACTGCACTAGCGCGGGCTGGCAAGCTCGATCCGGTCATTGGCCGAGCGGAGGAGATTGCACGAACGATCAAAATACTTTGCAGACGCCAGAAAAATAACCCGCTCTTTCTGGGTGAGCCTGGAGTAGGTAAGACCGCCATGGCAAATGCTATCGCATCACGAATCGTAGAAGGCCAGGTGCCTGAGCAACTCGCTGATGCAGAGGTGTTTCTACTAAATATGGGAAATCTTGTTGCGGGGACTAAGTTTAGGGGTGAATTTGAAGACCGCATACGTAAAGTTATTACTGAGGTTACCAAACGTCCGAAAGCGATCCTCTTTATCGATGAAATTCACACCGTTGTTGGCGCAGGCGCAACCGGAAATGGCTCGCTTGATGCCGCAAATCTGCTTAAACCGGCGCTAGCCTCAGGAGCGATCCGGTGTATGGGGAGCACAACACACACCGACTACAAAAAGAGCATCGAAAAAGATCGTGCGCTCAGTCGCCGATTTTCAACCGTGGAGTTACCTGAACCTTCTATAGAAGAGACGATTACTATCCTTGAGGGACTGAAATCTAAATTCGAGGAGTACCACAAGGTAGCTTTTACCCCCAAAGCCCTGCGGGCAGCGACTGAGCTATCTGCCAAATACATAAATGAACGATTTCTGCCTGACAAGGCTATCGATGTGATAGACGAGGCCGGAGCAGCAAATGCGCTGCTACCCAAACAAAAACGCCGCAAAACTATCACTGAGGAGCAGGTTGAGAGTGTGGTCGCAGCGGTAGCACGAGTTCCGGTCAAAAGCGTGAACTCAAGTGACGAAGAGATTCTGCGTAACCTAGAGAGCAACCTTGCAAAACGAGTTTTTGGCCAAGACCGGGCAGTAGAATCGATCGCTCGAGCGATCAAGCGTAGTCGTGCTAGTTTGCAGTCGCTGGCTAAACCGATAGGCAGCTTTCTTTTTGCCGGACCAACAGGGGTTGGAAAAACTGAGTTGGCTCGTGCATTAGCGCAGGAGCTGGGAGTTCACTTTCATCGATTCGACATGAGTGAGTTTCATGATAAGCACCTGGTTTCAAGATTCACCGGAGCCCCTCCGGGCTATGTCGGATATGAGGAGGGTGGGCTGTTAGTAGATTTGGTGCGCAAGCATCCTCACGGGGTGATTCTGTTTGATGAGATCGAGAAAGCGCATCCCGATGTGTTTAACATTTTCTTGCAGATTATGGATGATGCAACGATCACTGATTCGCAGGGTCGAAAGGCTGATTTCCGAAATATAATCGTTATTTTTACGACCAATGCAGGATCAGAGAAGGCTGCCTCGCTTGGCTTTGGTGTATCAAAGGCTAATGATTTCCGCGACACTGCTGTCAAGGCTTTGTTCAAGCCAGAGTTCCGCAACAGGCTTGATGACACGATCTACTTTAGTGCCTTGCCGCTCGAGGTGATCGTTATGATCGTTGGAAAATTCATTCGCGATCTTGAGGCACAACTTGCGGAGCGTGAAATCACTTTTGATGTTAGTAGGGAAGCGCAGGAGTGGTTAGCAAAGAAGGGTTTTGATCCCGTATTTGGCGCACGGCCGATGGCGCGGCTTATCCAAAAGGAACTCAAGGACCCACTGGCTGATGAGATCCTATTTGGCAAACTAAAGAACGGCGGGCGAGTGTCGATTAGCTTAAAGGATGAGGGCCTGACATTCGAGCTACCGCAGTAGCAAGCTTCATGAAATTTCCGGGTTAAGCCCCGAAAATCGATTTTTGAATTCGCCCTTCGGGTCCGAAAAATCACCGTTCTCGGTGCTTTCGCGACGCAGTTTCATGGAATATGCTGGCTAGTGGCGCACACCGCGTCCGCCAAAATCAGCGGCTCGCGACGGGTCGGCAGTAGCTGCAGCTGAGCGGTCTGAGATTCTGGCTGCATCCGCAGGATCGTTCCACGATCCTCCCCGGAATCCCGCTCCCACACCATCACTGCCCGGCCATGCTGATACATCAGCCTCACCAGTGCTACTCACAGAGCCATCACCGTGCAGTGCAGTGAAATTTCGCCCAGTAGAGTTTCCTAAAGTCACTACGCGCTCTCTAAGATTACCACTCAGCTCTAGAACGCCGTAGTAGCTACCGCCGGAATTAATTCTTGAGGCATTTCCATAATTGAGAGACGCAAAACTTGCTATTCTCACGGGGCCTGAGATAGCACCGGCAAGGTTGGAGTTAGCCCCGCTATTTGAAGGAGCCTCGGTTGTGGAACCGGAGTCGGTAATTCCAGCGGCGTTTGTATAGGTATTAGTGCCCCATGCGTATTCAGCAGCAACTGGAGGTAGCACGCCGCGGGCGGCTTTTTCAAACTCAAGTTCGCTCATCGGACGGAGCCCGGCCCAGTCAAGGTAAGCGGTGAGATCGGCCCAACTGAGGTAGCTCATCGGTACGTTACAATAGGTAGTGCTGCCGCCTTGATCAGGAAGGAAGGCCGAGCCTAGGTCTAACCAAGAAAGATTGTTGCGCGCAACTAACCCGTCTGAGTTCTTACCACTAGCTGCCGTGCAGTCCCTGTTGGCACGAGCTAATCCTGATTGCGGAAGTGTATTAAAGAAATTTCTCCATTGCTCCTGGGTGATCTCGTGTCTCATGATATAAAAGCCACGGAAGCCTTTCGGGTAGGCCCCCGGAACGTTAAACGTGGCTGCTGCGCCATCTCCTCCTCCTGGATAGTAGTAACCATCACCGGAAGTGTTAGTGACTGAGATGGCATTTTCAGAGCTAATCTCCCAGGGGTCGCCATCAGTGCTACCTTGACGTAGGGCTAGTGCGCTTGTTCCATCACCAGCAGAGAATGAGCCCTCTGGGATATACACCATATGGATCGCGTGAACCTGGATATCGAGCGAATCTCCCACGTTCACTCCGTCGCGGGAGTAGTTCCATTTTAGACGAATACCGTTAAAGTTGTTGGTACCGAAACCAGCTGCATCCTTATACACCAACGCGCCTACACCCGGGTTGGTATTAATATCAAATGCGGAGTTTGAATCGGCGAGGCCGATCTCGATCGCAGCTCCTGCGGGTGAAATAAAGTCGGTATTCATCAAAGACATATGGCGCCACTCGCCACTATTAGCCCGGAATTTACCAAACACCCACATAGCATCCCAGTTGTTTGGAGGAGATGTAGTTCGCCACGAGTAGTTCCACGACAGATTGAAACTAACATCCATAGTGCCGCTTTCTGTGCTGTAGTTCAGTAGCGTCTCATTGGAGATAATTGCTCCCTGAGGCCCGCCGCGAGTTGGAGTAGCGGTGGGGGTGCTAGTAGGTGTAGCGGTAGGAGTGTCAGTAGGAGTGCTCGTTGGAGAGCTGGTAGCGGTGTCAGTCGGGGTAGAAGAGGGCGATTGAGTTGGCGTCGCAGTTGGGGTCTCGGTTGGGGTGTTTGAAGGGGTGTTTGTTGGAGTATCTGTTGGGGTCAGAGTAGGGGTGTTGGTTGGCGTTTCAGTTGGAGTATCTGTAGGCGTATAAGTTGGAGTATTGGTGGGTGTAATAGTTGGCGTGATTGTTGGTGTTTCAGTGGGTGTATCTGTTGGTGTGTTAGTAGGTGTGACCGTTGGTGTATGAGTCGGCGTATCGGTTGGAGTATCTGTAGGCGTGGCGGTAGGAGTGCTAGTAGGAGTGCTTGTCGGAGTATCGGTTGGAGTATCGGTAGGCGTGATAGTAGGCGTGTTTGAAGGAGTGCTGGTCGGTGTATCAGTGGGAGTATCTGTTGGAGTGTGAGTCGGAGTATCGGTAGGAGTGTCAGTAGGTGTGCTCGTTGGAGTATCGGTAGGCGTGGTGGTAGGCGTGTTTGAAGGTGTATTAGTCGGGGTATCAGTTGGAGTATCTGTTGGTGTGTGAGTCGGAGTATTGGTAGGAGTGTTAGTCGGTGTATTTGTTGGAGTATCGGTAGGCGTGATAGTAGGTGTGTTTGTAGGAGTGTTGGTCGGTGTATCAGTTGGAGTATCTGTTGGGGTGTGAGTCGGAGTATTGGTCGGGGTATCAGTTGGAGTATCTGTCGGTGTGTGAGTCGGAGTATCGGTAGGAGTGTTGGTTGGGGTATTTGTTGGAGTATTGGTAGGAGTATCTGTCGGTGAGTTAGTTGGAGTGTTTGTAGGAGTATTGGTGGGAGTATCAGTTGGAGTATCTGTCGGTGTGTGAGTTGGCGTATCGGTAGGAGTGTTGGTTGGGGTATTTGTTGGAGTATCGGTAGGAGTATCTGTTGGTGAGTTAGTTGGAGTGTTTGTAGGAGTATTAGTTGGTGTATCCGTTGGGGTGTTAGTCGGAGTATCGGTAGGAGTAATGGTCGGGGTATTCGTTGGAGTATCGGTCGGTGTGATAGTAGGCGTGTTTGTAGGAGTATCGGTAGGAGTGCGTGTTGGTGTGTGTGTCGGCGTGTTGGTGAATGTGCTTGTAGGTGAGTTAGTTGGAGTATCAGTTGGAGTGTTTGTAGGTGTGCTAGTTGGTGTAATAGTGGGTGTATTAGTTGGCGTACTGGTGGGTGTAACCGTGGGCGTAATCGTTGGAGTACCGAATTGTCCATTTAGGCCAAAATAATACTGTCCGTCACCGCCGGCAAATGAAGCTGGCGTTGCTGTAGCTTGGGCAAATGAATGAGATGACGTCGCCACCGATATGACGGCAAGAAGCGCGATGAGTGCACCGCGTATGCGACAAGAAACAATCATTCAACTATTCCGCAATTCACCAGCTGGCCTCGATCAACTCTGTGACTTATTACGCCTATATGGGCATCGACCAATAATTACCTGAACTTAACATCTGTGGCTAAACATACATTTCACACCTAGCAAAGTGGTGGAAGTTCGCAGCTAAGCCAAAAGCAAGGTAGTTGATCATTGTAACCTGCTGATTCGAAGTGAGATCCTGAGACCTTTTGAGTATTTGCACTAACGCTTATCCGCATTAACTTGTATTTTGGGCGCAAAGGCAGAGTAGTTGGGGGCTATTAAGCTGCCTAGCAAGACTATTAGCTAAAGATTTAATGATATTAGGCCGAGTAGCAAATGGGGGTTCCTAATCGCACAACGCAGTAAGCCATCCCCAAGTCGATTTAAAATGCTTTTAATTAAGCGATTAATTTCAGCTTTTATACTTCTGCTACTAGCAGCTGTATTGCCACGTGTGGCGAACGCCAGCGATCTACTGATCTCAAACCTGTCATTTTATCCGCTTAACACCAGTGTAGGCGAGATGCAGTTCGATATCTTTTGGAGCAACTCTTGGCGCACCACGTCTAGCCCGCCAAACAACTGGGATGCGGCTTGGGTCTTTGCCAAGGTGCGGGTGAATGGAGGAAATTGGAGACATCTGTATCTAGCTAGTAGCGGACACACGGCCCCCTCGTCGCCAACAGCTACTACCATTGAACTTGGGTTAGTAGATTCCACTGCCGCGCACCACGCTACCGACAATCCGGCAGTAGGAGCCTTCATATAT
>JBKCMS010000025.1:0-6051 GCA_046300175.1 Pseudomonadota bacterium
TTTTCCAAAAGTCCGTAGCGAAATCCCGAGTTTTGGAGAACGCTATCGATTCGCGGATGCGAATCAAAACAACAACCTATAGTGATGTCCAGCAAAAGCCTTGCCAGTTTTACTGGCACGGACTTTTGCACGTCACTATAGCGCCCACACAAACTGTAGGCTCCAAATTCCTACGCCGCGCTTGGAGAATTTGCAAGTGCGGCTATGCACTTGTTAGCCCGAACATCGCACTCTCGCGCAATATTTGGGCTAAAGGGTAGTAGCGGCGGGGCAAGCCTCGGAATACGCCACGAACTCAGAGGTTCTTCAAGGGACCCTCCATCGTCGCAGCGCAATTCTGAAGCGCCAGGTGGGCTTTGAGATATTTGTGATCTGCGACCGCGGTTTTGCGGCCGTTGATGAGCTCGAAATAGCTTTCCTGTAAGGGGAGCGACGAGTGTAGTACCAGCGGTACGGTCTTTAAATAATCCATTCAAGTTGCTATACCTACCTACCTACTTACGTTAGACGGCAGTCAGCGCTGTTCGCTTCAAGGTATCTCTATGAAACTCTCAATCGTCATACCCTGCTACAATGAGCGTCACACCATCCAAGATATAGTGACTGCAGTTAAGAATTCTCCAATTCCGAATAAAGAGATTGTAATAGTAGATGACTGTTCGACTGATGGAACACGAGACGTACTAAAGGAGCAGATCGCTTCTCAGGTCGACAAGATCATCTACCACGAAGTCAACCAGGGAAAGGGCGCAGCACTCCGAACCGGGTTTAAGCACGTAACTGGAGATGTGGTTGTGGTGCAGGATGCAGATCTTGAATACGATCCGCAGGAGTACGGCAGATTGCTTGAGCCGATTGAAGCCGGCAAGGCTGATGTTGTGTTCGGTTCACGTTTTATTAGTGATCGACCCCACCGCGTGGTCTATTTCTGGCACCGAGTAGGAAACTACGTTCTTACTCTTGCATCGAACATGTTTTCAAACCTAAATCTGACCGACATGGAAACTTGCTACAAGATGTTTAGGCGGGAGATCATTCAGTCAATCGAGATCGAGGAATCACGCTTTGGATTTGAGCCTGAGATAACAGCTAAAGTAGCAGCCCTCCGGTGTCGTATCTACGAAGTAGGTATATCCTACTACGGTCGCACCTACGAAGAGGGTAAAAAAATTGGCTGGAAAGACGGAGTACGTGCGCTGTACGCGATAGTCAAATACAACCTTTTCCGCACCTCGTCGTGCAGCACATCGCGGCAGTAACGTGAAGAGGCTGGGGATCGTCGCGGCGATGCCGCAGGAATTTGATCGGCTGGCTAGCTCTTTCATCCCCGTCCGAGTTGAGTCGGTAGGGCCACGCAGTTTTCTTCACTGCGTCCATCAGGGGCTTGAGCTTGTGCTGGTGGTCTCCAAGATAGGCAAGGTATCGGCAGCAGCGACCACAACGCTTCTGATAGATCGTTATGGGGTTGATGCGATAGCTATGACGGGTGTAGCAGGGGGGATTGGAAGCAGCGTCAGGGTAGGCGATCTAGTGCTCGCCGACGCGTTGATACAACACGATCTTGATTGTAAGGGAGTGCTAGGATTGGGACGGTTCGTAGTGCCGTCACTCGGAGTCGATCGTATCGCTCCCTGTAAGCAGCTCGGGGAGGTGGCCAAGCTAGCGGCTCAAGCGGCAGTCAGTGATTCAGCGTACCGAGTCGCTATGCAGGGGTTATCATCGCACCCGCCAAAGCTACATGTAGGAGTGATTGGTAGTGGCGATCAGTTTGTTAGTGACTCCGTGCATAGAGCCGAGTTAGTGGCGAAAATTCCAGAGCTGCTAGCAGTAGAGATGGAGGGCGCCGCTGTAGGACAAGTGTGTGCTGAACACGGGGTACCATTTGTTGTTGCGCGTGTGATATCAGATACGGCGCAGGGGGAAGCAGCTATTGATTTTAATCTATTTGTTGAGCGTGCAGCGGCGGTTGCATCGCAGGTTTTTATTCGTGAGTTTATTGAGCGAATTAATGTATGAGTAATGCAACTTCTGTTGATGTGGCGGGCTATCTCCGTATAATCCCTGATTTCCCAAAGCCAGGTATCTTGTTTAGAGATATCTCGCCCCTTCTAGCCGCACCAGAGGCTTTTAGGTTCGTGATTCACGAGATGGCGCAACGTCTATCAAGAGCAGGAATCGATGCGCTTGTAGGTATTGAGTCACGTGGCTTTATCTTCGCAGCACCGCTTGCGATTGAGCTTGGGGTGCCACTTGTTATGGTGCGTAAGCCGGGCAAGTTACCGGGCTCTACTGAATCGATTCAGTATGGACTTGAGTATGGGTCAGATAGCCTGCACCTGCAAAGTGGGGCAGTGCGGCGTGGCAGCTCAGTGGTTGTTGTTGATGATGTGTTGGCGACCGGTGGCACAGCAGTAGCGGTGCGGTCACTCATCGAACAAGTTGGGGCGCGCGTCTTGAGTTGTGTGTTCCTAGCAGAGCTACGAGGACTGGGGGGCCGAGAGAAGCTTGGTAGTTGTGATGTGCAGGTGGTGGTTGAGCTGTAGTGAACCTGGGGTAGAGTGATAGCCAGGTATGAATAGGGGAGCCTGTAGCTGGGGTAGTTAGGGGCGCCGAGCCCCTAACCCGTCATTCAAATCTTGGCGATAGCCAAGTATGAATAGGGGCAATACTGGCGGAGAGGAAGGGATTCGAACCCCCGATACCGTTTCCGGTATACCTGATTTCGAATCAGGCGCCTTCAGCCACTCGGCCACCTCTCCGGAGGGTGTAACTAGTTGGTTTAGTTACGGTATTTTTCTTACCCCGTCAACGCCTGCCGCTGAATTTACCGAATTAGGGTGCAATTAGGGTGCGTTTGGAGCTGCATATAAATAGCCTAACGAGGGTACAAAGTCCATTGATTGGCGGTCGGCTATGTCAATCGCCGTTCTATTCGGCGGTTTTCAAGCCGTCTCATGATGTGCCTTGTTTAACTGGATGATGTGGGTTTAAAGTCCCATACGATACCGCTCTACGTTGATAAGGAAATGCTCATGCGAACAGTTTTAGGCGCGCTTTCGATTGCTCTGCTGGTTGGTTGTGGTGGTGGCGGTGGTGGTACCGGCGGAGGCGCCTGCGACGCTTTGAAGATTGCCGGTGGAGAGTCTTGTTCGGGGCAGGGGAACGTTGCCTTAGTTCTTGGTAATAATCCACGTGAAGGTAAAATCGAAAATTGCACAGGCGCGTATGTATCTCTAACCTCTGTATTGACCGCTGCGCACTGTTTTCCGGGTGTAACTGAGGTAGTTGTTGCATCTAAGGGCAACTTGAGAAAAGGCGTGCGCGTTTTTATTCATCCGCTCTACAACGGCTCAGTAGGTTCCCCGTTTGACATGGCGATAGTCAGAGTCGATCAGCCACTTGAAGGGGCAGGTCCAGTGCCGATTTTGCTATCTAGATCCCCGGCTCAAGGCGAATCGGTCGTAGTTTATGGATATGGGTTGGATGAGTCAGGAAACCTTGCATTAGATAGGATTCAGTCTGGAGAGGAGCCATTAAAGGCAACAGTTACAACTTATGTTGGCTTTGAGCAGGGTACCGATGTTGTAGTCTCTACCGGCGCCGGTAGCACATGCGGTGGCGATTCGGGTGGGCCGTTCCTTGCTAAAGATGACCGAGGACAGTACGGAATTTTCGGGATTACGCGGGCTGGTCCGGCTGGGTGTGGCGCGCCAGAGGGGCGGCCGTCCGCTCTGTCCAGCACGCAAACGAACGGGGCGATTAACTTCTTGACGTCTGTAGTGCCGGATTTGGCGGTTAATTAAAGAAAATACAAATATCCGATATAGCTAGGAGATGATCAGTATGGAGAATGTTATTTGTCGTGTTCGCGCAGTATTTATGGCGCTTTTCTTTATCGGTTTGACCGGCTGCGCATCGAAGATGCCGCTGTCTCCAGATAAACCTGCAACTCTCAAACCCAACGAGGGCCTCGCAGTCTTCACCATGACACTGAGGAACGATTTTAAAAATTATCTTCTGACGCCTCAGTTTATCTCTGTAGAAGCGTCAGCAATCAATGGAGGCAAAACCCACAAATTCACCTTCGGTGAGCCTGAGCAAAAGGTGTCTGACCGCGAGCTTAAGGTATTGGGGAGTTTCGCCTTGCCCCCTGGCGATTACGAAATTACCTATTTCACCGGTCAGACTGATGTTGGCTTCGCACTGCTACCAGTAATTGGAAGATTTGAGCCGCCGTTCAAGAGATTTTTCCGCGTGGGGAGCGGTGAGTCCGTCTATTTAGGGCATGTGATGGCGCGGCTGGTTGAAAAAACCTCTGATGATGAAGAACGTGCTGGCCCAATATTCCCCCTTCTTGATCAGGCAACGACCGGCATGTCGAGTGGTACTTTTAAGTTCGATATAGTGGATCGATACTCAGAGGATGTATCTTACATCAAGACGCGGTTTCCGAGCGTTGCGAGCAAGGATTTTTCAAAGCGGTTGATGACGGATGCGCCTGATGCGAGCCGTCCGGTACTTGCGCAGGCCCAGCCGCTGCAAGTTGGTGCACCAGTGGTGGATTCAACGGAGTCTCGGTCCCGTGTCTCGAAAACAGAGCAAAAGCAAGCCGGTGAATGTTCTGTGACGCAAATACTAGAAATGAAAAAATTGGGGCTTTCGGACGCCCAGATAAAAAAAAGTTGTTCTTGATGTGGTCAGCCGTAAAGATAGGTTAACTGAGCTAGAGTTGGGTTAATAACCTCTTACGCCAGTTGCGCAAGTGAGTTTGAAGGGGCGTAATCGATGCAATACTGCTTGATAAACTCCTCTTTGCTTAGTGGCTTGCTCGATACGACTGCCCGGACATTAGTTTCAACTCGCTGCTCAATAGCGGCCAACTTAGGAGCGAAATACGGCGCAACTGATACAGCAGCGGCAATCCTCTGCTCAAGCGTCGGTACTTGGTCGTCGATGCTTTCGCCCCGAACTACGCGAAGGAGAAACTCGTGTGGCAGTTCGCCTGTTAATTTGGCACGCGCAACCGCCGAGGCAGTTAATTTCGCTACGGCTCCCTTTGGTCGTCCTGCTCCTGATCTTTTGCCACCGTGACTCATATGCTTTTTTGATTACTTGATATTTATTCATACCAATCATATCGCATCGATTTAGTTAAAGTCACGTACACTTTTGTGCTGCGGAAATGGGACCGTCTGAGGTTACTAAAGATACACCAGGCGATAAAAGCACGCGGTGCACCCATTGCATCCTATTTCACATATTAGCTGGCAGTAGTGTCGTTGTTTATTTCTCTGCTCAATTACTTTGACACTGGGGGTGGATTTACCAGTGCTTCTTCTAGCTCTTCAATAGATGTTTTTTCTTTCGGATTCGCTTTACTTGTTGCGACGCCTTTAGCGACTCTTTCAGCGAGTTGTGCTTTTTTTAAATCTTTAAAACTAAACCACTCTTTAGACGTCATCCCCATCGCACCTTCGTCATCTATTATTTCTATAGGAAAAAAGTGCTGCCCCTCTCCCACTCCATTTGCTTCGTAGAAACGGTTATAAGCCCACACACGACCCCGTTGCGTATCCAAAAGGAACGCTTCCGCATTAGCGCCGGTCCATTCCTGAGTATTGATTATTATTTGATACCGAGGCGGTGCTGTTACTGCTGGTTGCCCCTTTAATTCCACTGATACAGTCGGGTTCTTACATCCGACCAAGAGAACTACCGCCAATAACACCGTTAGCTTTCGCATACTACTCCGCCTCCTTCTTGACTAAAACTTGCCGTCGTAAAATTCCAGCTGCTTATAGCTGGTTCTCTTAATTAAATCGTCGAACGTAAACTTAGCAAGGATGCGATCAGTCTCACCAGTCTCAAAGTCTCACACCCTCTCACCTGAGACTCTGAGACTATTACAAAAGCTCCTTCTTAATCCGAAACACACTAGCCCGCGACAGGCCTGTTTGATCCATCACGGCCTGCCACGACTGCCCAGCAGCAAGCATGGCGCGTGCTTCGCCGGTCTTTGACCTGGCCCCGCTTTCAGTTAGCGTCTCCTGC
>JBKCMS010000026.1:0-13097 GCA_046300175.1 Pseudomonadota bacterium
CTTCTCGGGATTTCCGATTGAACGTCAACCTGTGTGACTAAAGCCGCAGCCAAGGCCCTGTCGACCTGCGGCAAAACCAGCTCACTAAAGATAAGGGCTGCTTGGACTGAAAGATCCTCAGGAGTCATGGAGGCGTCAGCAAACGAGTCGTTACTCTGGGGAGCTAAGTCGTTTCGTCTGTGAATAGTAAGAGAGGGACCCATAGAGTTTGAATTGCACCCGTGTTTGTTTTTCATTTGTACCACGAACTTAATTCTTAGCAAAGAACATTAGCACCGATTCTCAGTTTAGGCTTGCAGTATAGGATTCAGATAAAGACATGCAATTTCAATGGTTTATGTAGGCTGACAGTGGTGTATGTAAAGACATCGACTGAAAAATCGTAAGTTTATTGAACAATGTTTGATTGATGCGCTATCCGATCAGTTTTGATCCGTGGCAACCGGTGACGGCTGGTTTAAGCCCAAAAGAGCAGTTGAATTTACGATATATCTGCGCACGCAGGGCAGGGCCTTGCGTAGAGATTAAGGCAAGCTTGATTGCAGATGATATCATATGGGTGACAGCATGTCCCTGGGGGTATGGGTGGGGGAGTGGAGCCGGTAGAGCAGTCTGTGGGATTGCAGGCTGCATACAGCACACCGTTTGCGCCCGGCTGACAAACTAGTAAAGCGCTAGTTGGGTTCGGGCACTTGTCTGGTAGGCAGAGCTCTCCTGCAATAAAACTGCTCTTGTAGCATCCAACCTCTGGAACAGGGGGAGGTTTTGGACCGCAAGGAGGTAACCACAGTCCTTGAGGCGGTCGATCAAAACGACAAGCGGTCCAAACTAGGGGTCCGCACTCAGGTAGGTGCGGTCCGGACATCGGGCTTCCCGTATTTGGTGGACAGTTTTGTACTGGTTGATCTCCATTGCAGCTACCCGGTCCAGCAGGTGGGCAAGCACTGCCCACAGCACTACTGTTTGAGCCCCCGCTGCTACCCGAGCTGTTCCCGCTGCTTATGCTACTGCTACTACCGGCACTGCCGCTACTGCCAGAGCTACCTGCAGAACTGCTATTGCTAGAACTTGATTGGGAGTCGCAGACCCATGTCGAAACTTCACACAGCCCATTAGTACAATTCGGTTTGCCGCCTGGGCAGCAATCGCAATCATCAGGACATTGAGCCTCAAGGCAATGGCTTTCGCATTGAGCAGTGGGCAGGTTACCAAGGGACACGCCATCACAGCAGATGCACTCACGTGGTCCACTGCTGTTGCTGCTAAAGCTGCTAGCACTGCTGCTACTAGCGCTACTTATACTGCTGCTACTAGCGCTGCTTAGACTGCTGTTGCTAGCGCTACTTAGACTGCTGTTGCTGGCGCTGCTTAGACTGCTGTTGCTGGCGCTACTTAGACTGCTGTTGCTGGCGCTACTTAGACTGCTGTTACTAGCGCTACTTAGACTGCTGTTGCTAGCGCTGCTTAGACTGCTGTTGCTAGCGCTGCTTAGACTGCTGTTACTAGCGCTACTTAGACTGCTGTTACTAGCGCTGCTTAAACTGCTGCTACTAGCGCTACTTAGACTGCTACTACTAGCGCTGCTTAAACTGCTGTTGCTAGTACTGCTACTACTACTACTACTACTACTACCCTCTGGCGGCGGACAAATATCTGTGCAGCGTTCGGCGATATTCCAGACCTCTTGGCAGTTGAAGCAATCGCTGTTAGTAACTATCCAATTGCAAGCGCAGCTGTTCAGGGACGCGGTGTTTTCACACGGAAAGCACGGCGGAGGTTGTGCGCAGTCAGAGCAAGTGGGTAGTGCAAAAGATTTGGGTGTGGTGGTGAGTATCAAAAATGAGAGTATGAGAGCAGGATAGTGCAATAGCGCAGCGGCCTTAGGAATTGAAAACCTCAGTAGATTCGGCGCTATGCGCCGCAAAGAGCCCATAGAATCTAGACCACTTCTAAACCCTTGATCGCGCCGGTTGCTGGGCGCTGGCACCCAAGGAGATAAGCTAAGTTGGGCCGGTGTCGGTTTCCACTGCTGACTGACTAGCGACACCCCCCGCTATAGAAAGGTCGTACGTTTCAAGCGGAAACTTTAGCAAAACAGAGCTGGAGTATAAATCAACCCAAATAGAAAAGGGAAGGATCGTAAAATGGGGTATCTGGTTATAATCACATCCTTTTTTAATTCTATAGAGCTCGCCTTGGCGCTCCCGGCGTTTAAGCCCCTAGGAGGTTAAAAATGATTTGCACTTCTGGTCAGTTGCACCACTTTCACCATTCTTTACTGCTCTTTTTTGTTAAAAACAGCAAGTTGCGGCCCACCACCGGCTGCCAAGTGGTGTTTATGGCGTTCATACAGCTCAGGGCACAATAACTAGTTACTACTTCATAACCTGATGAGGGGAAAAGATGAGCGGTTAATCATCTATCCGAATCGCGTTGGGTTTGTATATTTTTGGTGCTCGCAAAGTTTCTTATGAGCTTTCAAGCAATTGAACGAGATAGGCCAAATCAATGCATCACTAGTGGTGAGCAAATATTAAGTGCGCTTGAGATAACTAGCTATTCTGTTAGATCCGCTAAAAGCTTAGAAGCTCTCTATCAGGCCTCAGAGCCGCTTAGAAAATTGTTCCCCGAGCTTGAACATTACGCTGGAGATCCAAGCAAAGGTGAGGCTGACCGATTTGCCTCGGATGTGTGTAATCGCGAATTTCCGCGCATGATCGGTTCCTTAGTGAATCTTGGAATCATGCTGCGCGCTTGTAAGGCTCTTGATTTGTGCGACCTGGCACGAAAAGGTAATCAGCTACTTGCTAGTCACGGACAACATAACTTATCGCGAGAGTATTTCGCCTTTACCCGCCAGTTAAGCCCTGAAAATCAGCCCGATATAGATCAGCACTTTTCACGATTAGTAAGACTTTTTCAGCCCCTTGTAGACGATCCTAAGGAGATTGAAACGGTAATCGTTGCGCTGGTGGTAAGTGATATGGCCAAGATGCCACACATTAAAGAATACCTTACGCGGGCCGACAACACTGCTGATGTTAGCGACCACGAAGTGGCGCTAGGGCAGTTATTTAAGGAGATAGACTTAAACATCGAACATGATCTACCTAAACATTCAGAAGTGGTAGTGAACCTCTTTCCATCGTTTGCGCGCTTAGATCGTGATCAGCAAAAATTAATCTGTGGTGAGGTTCTACTCGGGGCTAATATCGGTCAGCTGCTTCAAATGGAGGTAGGTTCAGCCGATCTTTCCGGGGTATGCAAGTTGGTGCGCCGCGGGCCACAGGCGGTGCGGCACTGGCTTCTGCCAGCAATTCTTGACATATCGTCAGCGCGAGCGCAGAGCGACAAGCCTGAGACCTGGTCAGGTAGTAGCTTAATAAATCGACCGCTGGCAGCTGATTTAGCTCTATTTTCTGAGCTTATTGAAAATCTTGATAAGCAAACCGAGGAGCAGTTTCTAAACGATTTTTCGAATAGCGTTGCCAAACGTCATTTTTATCGGAGTATCTTTAACGATCAAGAGCTCCTAGCTACTGACAAGCAGCAGCAGGTGTTTCGGCTTGCACGCTACCTATCGCTGGAGACCGACCATGCTCACAGTCATGAAGATGCGGCAAGAGAGCTGTGTAATGCATGGAATAAATTAAGCAACCAACAGCGGGAGATAATCGGCGGCTATCTAATGCGTAGTGGCGCTAACCCTGATGAGCCGCGCCCGGTAGCAACATATATGGTTTACATGTTCTCTCAGCTTTACGCGAGGCACTTTGAATTACCGCAGGCATTAGATCGCTGTTTGCCGTCTCTGAGCAACATGCTTGAGGTTGTTTTAGAAGGGGCAAAAAAAAGTAAAACTACTGACTGTAAGACGGGTATGCCTGTTTTTTCAGGAGAGGCGCTTTGGCGAACTTTGCGGCTTTTTGAAAAGTCAAAGCTAGAAGCAGGGCCGTTGCGGTTTAGGATCAGAGAAACCGTAGGCGGGACACCAGAGCTGCTGCTAGACGACAAATAATCAGAATTCTGCCTCTGTTTTTTGCTGTGGCTGTTGTTGTTGTTGTTGTTCAATAAACTCTAGAGCTCGTCGCTCAAGCCAGGTGCTGTGCATCGTGATTGAATCAATAAATCCAACGTGCCCACCGTAAACAGGTGTCTCTAAAAGTATTGATTTTGATTTCGCCACATCCTGGGTTGGGGTGCAGCTTTGGGAGAGAAATGGATCATCCTGGGCGGAGATAATGAGTAGCGGAGTGCTGATGGAGCCCAGATAGTGAACTCCACTGCAGCTATCCCAGTAGTGATTAACCGAGTCAAAGCCGTGGAGAGGCGCTGTGTAGCGCGCATCAAACTGATGAAAGGTCGTGATTGAATCGATGCCTTTAGTATCAAAACAGCCTGTGAAAATATCCGGAAAGCGTCGAGCTTTTTCTCGTATACGGGCTCTTAAAGGGCGTAGAAGATACTCCATGTAGAGTCTTCTCGATGGCTTGGCGAGCACTTCAGCAGATCCTCGGAGATCCAGAGGTGCAGAGACCGCAACAGCTGCGCTAATTCCGGCTGCGTTGCTAGCCCCGCACTCTCCTAGCAGCTTACAGAGGATATTGCCGCCGATGCTAATCCCAATAGCAAAGATGGGGAGATCTGGGTGAGCGCCGCGGGCATGGTTAATTACAGCGCCAAGGTCGGAGCTCTGTCCGCTGTGGTACCAGGATGGGAGTCGATTTGGAACCCCACCGCACCCGCGCATGTTCCAGGCTAAAACGAGGTATCCAGCGTTTAAGAAGGTGAGTACGAGACCCTGAATGTAGCGGCTGTTGTACGAGCCTTCCAGGCCGTGAGTAAGCACGACGAGGCCACGATGAGGAGCAGCTGATAATTTATCGTCTCGCCTCATGGCTGCATACCAGGCAAGCTCCAAGGTGTCACCATCGGCTAGTAAGAGTGTTTCTCGCGTGGCAAGGGGTACGTTAACCCGACGCACGAGCGCTGGAGCAACGGTTTGTAGCCATGCCGGGCGTAGAATCCGGGGCGGTGTAAATGGGGCTGCTATAACTGTCTCCAAAAGTCCGTAGCGAAATCCTGGCTTTTGGAAGACGCTATCGATTCGCGGATGCAAATCAAAATAATAACCTAGAGTGATATGGGGCAAAAGCCTCGTCTGCTGTTTGAGCCTCTTGACAGAGGATGGCCGGCAGTCTCGAATACTAAAAACTAAATTGAATAGAGAGCCGGCCCCTTTTTTAGGCACAGTGGATGCAGGATGTGGCTACTCCCTATCACTATAACGATGCACCGGTTGGCCCGGGCTGGGAAGGTCGCAGTGAATACATTAGGTCTGTTTGAATTAGTATACTGGCTGGTTGTCGTGCAGGTACTTGCTTTTGCAGTGCTACCGTACGTTGCATGGATATGTCCCCAGGCGCCTGACAGAGGGTATGGAATATCGAAAGTTATAGGTGTCTTTTGTTTTGCTAGTCTAACCTGGCTCTGCTCCCTTGCTGGGCTCACCAGCGATAATAATTTTCTGGTATATGCTTGTTTCGCCGCGTTTGTGCTCGTAGGTCTACGTGGGTATAGCTCAGGATGGTTGTCAGTTTCAGGTCTGCGGGAGCTAGTGCGACAGTATGGGTGGACGGTAGAGGGGATATTTTTCGGGTTAACGCTCCTTTTTGGAGCAATCCGCTTCTTTAATCCGGAGATATTCTGGGGAGAGAAGCCAATGGACTCTACTTTCCTCAATTTTTTCGTCCGCAATCAGACGCTTCCACCCCAGGATCCGTGGGCTGCAGGCAGTCCGATGAGCTACTACTACCTTGGCGTCTATGTTATAGCTGCCCTACTTAAACTTACCGGTATCGTTCCATCAATCGGATACAACCTCGCTTTAGCGACCTTAGCCGGATGGATCGGCGCAGCGCTTTTCACCCTCTGTGTAACTCTTACCAAGAATCGAAAATTTTCATTGTGGGCGGTGTGGATAATGTTGCTTGCGAGTAACCCGGAGGTGTTGCGGCTCTCAATACTGAACCTTTTCACCGGTAAGCCTTTCAATTTCGATACAACATTCTGGCCCTCAACACGAGTTTTCACATCTCCATCGTTCCTAGAGTACACCTCTTGGTCACTTCTCTTTGCTGATCTTCACGCGCATGTTATCGCCATTCCATTCACGGTCACAGCGCTCGCACTCGCAGTAATCCTGTTTCTAGATAGTGGCTCGCGCTACACCGGTCACGGAGTGGTAATGAGGCTGCTACTTGGCGCGGTAGTTGGGGCTCTTTTTGGGCTCAATACGTGGGATTTCATTACTTTCGGAGGCGTTGTCGGGCTTTTTATCCTCTGTGCGCAGGTGCCTAATTTCTGGAAGCCACCAACAAATCCCGACGGCTCTGCCGTGTTGGGAGAGGTTGTGTTGGTCACCTGCTTTTCTCGAGCTGTGGCACTAATATGGGATTTGGTGCTGTTTGGAAGTGCTGCCGGACTTGCAGTTTGGCTCTATCGCCAGGGGGTCAGCTTTCGACCTGCCGGAGGATGGGGTTGGGTTCAGTCGCAGGAGTTTAATTCAGCGTGGAAACTCTTCAGAGTCATAGGCTACTACCTAGTTGGTATGCTCGTCTGTGTGCTTACGGTTGGCTGGGTGCGCCGCCGCGATCCTGAGACACTTGCCGTACCGCGCGTCTTGGTAGCCGCAGTGCTATTTGCGCTTGCGCTCATCCCTGGAGTCCTTAGTCGAGCACAGGGATTCACCCTGCAACCGTGGGGTACCTTTCTTTATTGCGGAGTTCTAGCAGCTGCCGCTTATCTTTTTGTCTGGAGAGCAAAGCAGGGCGCAGAGGTCAAGGCGCTTGGCCTATTGATGATGATCGCTGCATTTTTGATCGTAGTTTTGGAGATCTTCTTTCTTCTCGATCGCATGAATACCCTCTTTAAGGGTTACATGGCGGTCTGGATGATAACCGGTATAGCGACGATGGTCGGGGCATTCTACGCCTATCAGGCATTAAGCTCAGTCGGAGCTGCTCGGATTAAAAGGGTGGCCCGTGGGTGTGCCTACGTATTTTTGGCGATGCTAATAGTGGGCACAGCTGTGAACGTATTTGCAGTTTTGCGAATGCAACGGGTGCCGAAACGAACCTATACACTCGATGGAACAGCATACCTTAGGCACTCCAATCCAGACGATGCGGCGGCGGCTAACTGGCTCAATAGGAATGTGAAGGGCACTCCGGTTATGCTTGAGGCTCAGGGTGATGGGTATCGTGAGTTTACGCGCATCTGTATGCACACCGGAATTCCAGTAGTGTTTGGCTGGGAGCACCACGCACGACAACGTGGGCTCTCACATGAATCGGCGCTCGATAGGCGCAAGGCGATACAAGCCATCTATACTCATGAAGACATTGAGCATGTAAAGCAGCAGCTGCTCAACTATAAGGTGGATTTCATAGTAGTTGGTGCGGTTGAGCGGAATACCTATCGTCGACTAGATCCTGCAAGGTTTGATGGACACCCTGAGCTGTTCACAAAGGTATTCGAATCAGGTCGCACAAGTATCTATGTAACTTATTTTTCTAAGTATCATCCAAACTATGGTTCGGCCCAAGGGGGGGTGATGCAGAGTCAAGATCCTGACCAAGGGATAGTCGATAGTAGCGGAGTGCACTGATGATCTTATTAGCTCTGATAGCAGTAGTAGCAATTGTAGGAACCTTCATTGCAGTTCCGCTCTTTGAATTTGTTGCCGTGAGCCTATTGCTCACGCCACTACTAAAATTCCTCTTGGCTTCGTGCTTGGGGTTGGTAGGTAGAGAGATAGTCGGAGGGGGAGCGGAGCAGCTCTTTTATCTATTCTGTTTTGGTGTTGTAGCCGTTACTGCAAGGTTCTTTTTTGGCTCCCGAAAGGAGAGTTTAAAGTTATCTGATTGGTCACCCCTTGTGGCGTTTGCGGGTGTCTACTCGCTGGCGTATTTTCTCTGCCTTAGCTGGGTCGATTTCTACGACCTAGGTGAGCGCCTGCGAGATTATGCGCTACTTGCTTCAGCGATTGATTCTCCGGTGGTGCCCCGTGAGCCGTGGATGGAGGGCACGACGCTTAATTACTATGTGTTCTGGTATCGTTTTGGAGCGATGCTCAGCTCGGTACTTTCGCTCCCTGTGTGGGATACCTACCATTCACTGGTATCGTTTTCGATCGCATTCTATGCAGCTGTTGTCTTTCAGATTGTTAGGGTCATTTTTGGCTGTCGCGCCTGGCTCTCGTCGTTAGCGGCGTTACTTATTCCGTTTGGTCCAAATATCGCCGGAATGTTGACTCTCACTCGCAGTAAGAGTGGAGGATTTGAGCATGATAATGGCTGGTGGGGCCCATCGCGCGTTGTTCAAGGGGCGATCAATGAGTTTCCAGCCTGGTCCTTTCTTCTTGGAGATGCGCATCCGCACTACCTGAATCTGGCGACCTTTCCGCTGCTGATTCTAGTGCTATATCGTATCGTAACTAGTGCAGCTCCTGTAGCGGGACGGTTTACTCAGGCGTTTTTACTGGTTGTGGCCGGCGCCCTGTTTCTCATGGGCAGTAATGCTTGGGAGGTTCCAATGTGGGCCGGTATGGTAGGTATTACTACACTGACCGCACTTATTGTTTTTCAGGTTCCTTTTCGAATTCCCGGGTTTGATTTTTCCGGAGCAAAAGGGGGCTCGGAAGATGCTCAGGCACAGCGCTTCGATATCTTTAAGCAGATTGCTTCGGTCGGGGTGCTGGTTGTAGCCGCGGTGCTTGTTGTTATCAAGCGTAACACATTAAGCTTACCTATCAGCGCTTTTGTACTCGTGGCAGCTGCGGTTTTTGCCGCCGTGTTCTCCCCTAAAAGGCTAATTCTGCCGAAAGTATTTACAACCTTGCAGCTAAAGGGGAGAAGCCTTGCCTGGGCGTTTTTTTGGGGGGCCCTGTTTATAGTTCTTAAGCTATCAAGTGGCCATATCAAGCCAGAGGGTGGCAAGCTTGAGTTTGTCCGTTCGCCGATACCGGTGACAACTACACTGGAGCTATTTGTTCATTGGGGATGGCAGTTAGCGATCCTTGCTATCGGCGCACTACTACTAAACCGGCTGAATGTGCGCTCAGTATTTATGTGGATATTCCTGGCGTGCACCCTGCTATTTGATAAAGGTGCGCTATTTATCTATGCATTGATCGGGATTCAGCTGGTTAGGATACTGGCTCCACGCGAGAAGCCTGGAAGCTGGCCAGAAGTGTTTCGCGAGGCTTTGATTATCGCGAGCCTTGGGTTAGTGCTGCTCCCGGAGATAGTCTTTCTTAACGACGCTTATGGTCCTGAAATTGAGCGTATGAACACGATTTTTAAAGTGTATACGACAGCCTGGGCACTTCTCGGTATATCAAGTGTAGCAATTGTGCAGCAGCTATCTCAGATGCGCAGTAGGGAGCTAAATTCATTCGCTCCAGGATTGTCTGCCGCTCTTACTATGCTGTGTATTGGGGTATTAGCCCTTGGAACGTGGCGTTTCTACAAACATGTTTTGCCGATGCGGATGATGCCGGCAGCACCAGAGTGGGGTACCGAAGGTTTAGGGTTGGCAGATCGTAAGTATCCCGGCTCGGGAGCGATAATTAGAGCTTTGCGTGAGCAGCCTCGCGCCCGGGTGCTTGAGGCACAGGGGCGCCCATATAGCTTTACTTGTTTTGTTTCGACCCTTTCAGGTCACCCGGCGTACCTTGGCTGGGCTAATCACGTTAACCTGCTAACCCGGCTCGGAGGCGAGATCGCCCGACGCGATGGGATCACAAAGCGAATCTATACAGAGACCGATTGTATGGCTCGAAAGAGCTTGGCACAGGCAGAGCAGATTAAGTACATCGTTCTGGGTAATCTAGAGAGGGAAAAGCACCCAGAAGCCGCTACCCTAGATTTTTCGTGTTTGCGCCCACTTGCGCAGCGCGGCGGGTACTCCCTGTATGCTGTAGATTAGTAGCCGGCAGAAAAGCTTAACGAGAAAGGTTACCTTTCCAAACTAATCCAGCATACCACCGGTAGGCCCTTTACTTAAGTGATGTAGAGCAAAAGCCTGGCCGGTTTTACTGGTGCGGACTTTTGCACATAACTATAGTTTTCTGAATTCTCTTCCGTGGTCGGTTTAAGGCAAATGAGGTCCTTAGTGTCTCTGTATGTGGTAGTATCCCGGCATCAAAGCCGCCTAGGTGATCTAAAGCTTTATGAATAATACACACCCATCCCTAAAAGTCTTTTGCTCGTTGTTAACAACCCTCGCGGCAACCCTGGCGTTTGTTCTACAAGCTGCGCCTACGGCAGAGGCCCAGAAAACCCTTAAAAGGTGGTCTGCGCCAGTGGTAGGCGATTCAATGTTGTTGGTAAATGGGGAAACTGATTTTGATAACGATGGGGTATTCGATGTAGTGACCGCAGGCTACAGCTACGGTTCGGGTATAGGTGTTTCTCTGCATTCAGGTGCCACAGGTAAGAAGCTCTGGGATTACACCTGGTGGGGGTCGCTGGCGCCCAGTGCGGTGACTACTGGCGATATTACCGGAGATGGAACTCCGGATGTAATAGTGGGAGGATTTCGCACGCTTGTTCTCACAGGTCAATCTTACTTCCTAATGTATGTTCTCTCGGGAAAAGACGGGACCTTTTATGATTACATCGAAGGCACTGAGGATGAAGAAGGGTTTATTTATCAACTCAAGGCGATAAACCTCTATGGCGGGACCGATTCCTCAGTAGCAGTGGGGATGAGGCTAAAGCGACAAGGGAGGAATGAATCTATAGTAAAACTGATCTCATTTATTGAGGTCGCGTGGGAGGAGTGTAGTTTCAATACCGGGTTACCAGAGGCGATCTCTGATATGTACGTTGTCGCCGATCAGAATGGCGATGATACACCCGATCTCCTTGTTGGAGTTCCGGATGCTAAAAATGGAACGCAGGAGAAAGCCGGAGTTGTATTCTTAATCTCTGGGAGTGACTGTAGTGTCATTCAGGAGAATCGAGGTCCTATAGCTGGCCTGCGCGCCGGCGCGTATTTCTCTCCGGTGGGGGATTGGAACGGTGATGGCATCGAGGATTTTGCAAGCGGCAGCGAGAAGTTTTTCACAATTCACTCCGGTAAAGATACCACCTCGCTTGGCAAGACAGTAGTTCCTCCTGCCGACATCTCTCTTACTGGGCCCATGGTTGTGCTAACGGATATGAATGCCGACGGGTTTACCGATTTCGGTTCGGTGGCAATCGATCCTAAAAATACCGATCTGCGGCGGGCGGTATTCCTCTCCGGCAAAGATAACGCAGTGCTTGGTAACTTTGCTCTTGCGCCTTTTGGTACCCAGACAGACACCTATCTTTTTAATAAGGAGCACGCAGGGTTCTTTCCGCGCCTCGGTGCAGACCTGAATAAAGATGGCGTTCGTGATGTAACTTTCTTTGTTCGCAGTTTCTTTGAAGCGTCTGGTTATAGCGCTAATAACCGGGCAAAAGTTGCTGAAATTACAACTATCTCCGGAGCTTGCCCCAGGGAAGCAGAGATAACCTTTATCAACACACCTGAAGGAGCGCGGGTTGCAGCGGGTGAACGTCCGGTATTCGCCAAGGTTACCGCGTGTGGATTAGATCTCTCAGGATCCCTAGTGCTCAAGGTGGGTGGTGTTGAGTACCCAATGTACGATACCGGAGATCGAGGCGACGCAGCTAAGGGAGACCGCATATATACAGCGCAGGCACGCCTAGCTACTGGTCAAAATACGCTGCAGGTCAAGGGCACGGTAGATAATAGTGGCGTAATCACTGTTGATAAATCAGTCAGGGTAACAGCCATTAACAACTATAAGGTGGAGGTTAAGAACTCTTTTGAGTGGATCGATCCCAAAGATCACACATTAGTAAAGCCTGATAGGTATGATGGATACAACCTCACACTGCCATTCTCTTTTCCTCTCTACGGGCGATCTTTTAACAAGATGTTCGCTAGTCAGCGCGGAATTCTTTTGCCGTCTTTTGCTGATAACAAGGGAGTAGGTACGTCTGATAGGGACCTGGAGATCAATCAAAATCTCCCTTCTAGTTACATGGTAGACCCAGTTATCGCACCGGCGTGGGGGAGAATGGACTTCGGAGAGAAGAGCGCGCTTTACATTAAAACGTTAGGAACGCCCGGCAATCAACGCTTTGTCATGACATTTGAGGGATTCGATTTCTATCTCTATCATAATCCTGAGAGTCGAGTGGATTATCAAGTTGTATTTCATCAAGCGACAGGCAGGATTACTACCAGTTACAAGACGATCTATTCGTTGAGCCCGGTAGATAATCTTGGAAGCTCATTAACCGTTGGCATCCAGGGTAGCCCCTTTCTTGCTACGGTCTTTAGCTACAGAGAGGCATTCTTTAAGCAGCCAGTCACAATAGAGTTTGTGCCAGGCCAGGTGGGCTCAGAGCCGGTGCTGATGAATCCTACACTGGGTTTTGTGGTCACTCAGAGCGCAACTAGTGGTGCGCGACTTGCATTCGATGTTCGGTCCAGTAACCCTGAAGCTCTTCCATCGTTAACGGACTGCACCTACTCGCTCTTTGCAGGCCAGGGGGCCACAGGTGATAAAGCTCAGTATGGATTGCTTGGCTCTAGGTTGCTGGGTGGCAGCAGTCAGTTGGTCACGATTCGGCAGTTATGGCAGCCAATACTAGCTCTACTGCCGATCAGAGGCCCAGGCCAGGAAGATAATCTGTTCTTGCGAGCAGGCGTCTCGTGTCCCAAGTCAAGGGTCAATCTTATCTCTGAGCCGCAACAGCTTACGACCTCACGGCATAGGTCAGCACTACGCTCAAGCCTGTGGTTTAGGCTGCTGGGCTGGTACTTTACAAGGGGCTAGCCCGCATATTTCATGAAGCCTGCTACTACGATCGCCGATAACGGCGCTTTTTCGCCTCAAAAATCGATTTTCGGACCGGAATGTATCACGATACGATTCCGCCCCAAAAATCGATTTTTGAATTCGCCCTACGGGCCCGAAAAATCACCATTCTCGGCGCTCTCGCGACGCAGTTTCATGAAATATGCGGGCTAGG
>JBKCMS010000027.1:0-12233 GCA_046300175.1 Pseudomonadota bacterium
ACACGTGAGTGTGTTGGGCTTGAGGCTACTCACTCTTTTAGTGGGGCCAGGCTTGTCGATGCCCTCGACCGAGTGGCTATCCGGCGAGGTGCATATCCCAGGTACCTACGAGCCGATAACGGGCCTGAGATGCGCTCCGCTGCCGTATCTCAGTGGGCACTGGCTCATAAGGTTCAGATGATCTTTATTGAGCCTGGGAAGCCCTACAGAAACGGGTTCTGTGAGTCCTTTAACGGCACGCTGAGAGCAGAGTGTCTCAACCAAGAGCTGTTCCTATCAGTACCCGATGCACAGCGAAAGCTTGTTGCCTACCAAGCAGAATATAACGAGGAGAGACCTCATAGTTCGCTGGGGATCGCCACTACCCCACGGGACTACAGGACAGCCCTTTATAAATATGTTAAGAAGGAAACAGCCAGGGAAACTCTAATCGCGTCTGGTACTAACTGAGGGAGCAGATCACTGGGCCCAAAGAACCTAAAAAAATCTAGAACATAGAGCTCCAGAGTTCATAAGGTTTTTCTTCTGAATTAACTGGCTCGGGATGATTTTCAAGTAAGGTAACGATTGTGTAGCGGCTATCTTGATAGACCTGTCGCCACTTTGGAGAAAGCGCTGCTTTAGCATCCGTGGCCTCATTTGAGTTGATAAAAAGGATATGTGTTGGTGCTATTCGCTCTAGAGCTGCTCGGCCATCTGGTGTGTGCGCTGCAAATGCAAGGGGCACATCACGAACGGCTTCATCACTGTAGACCTCTTCATATCTACCGTCGAGCGAGACTAGAAACTGAGGATAGAGTCGCCATCCAGCATAGCTACCGTTATTAAAATCAACCAAAAGCCTGCCCTTAGCTCCCGAGTTGCGCAGCCACTCAAGGGCGGCCTCTGGATATACTTTGGTATCTAACCGCCAAGTTTGCGGTAGAAATACTGCCACTACACTCTGAACTAGCGCCACACTGACCACTACGGCACCGACTAAAGAGCCAGCTCGCTCAACGACTAGCATTCGTCTAGCACTGACATCTCGGAGATATTCAACTGTCTGGCTAAAAAAACGCACACCAAATACTAGCGCCGTGATCGCTGCAAATCCAACGAACCTCTCGTGCGATATACCGCAGTACAACGCAAATGCCACTATACTAAGCGCCGTGATGTCCCAGATGCGCCGTCTCCCCAAAATCAAAGCTCCTATAGCCACAGGTGCCATAACGATAATAACGCGCACTAAGAGGCTAGGAGTTCGGTAGATGGGTGCCCACTCAGGGATCGCCGGTCTTGGCATGGAGAGAGCGTGAACAAGGTACCTAACAAACGTTTCAAATCCATAGGGTGTTAGTATTGGTGCCAGCAAAGAGATACTAGATACTGCCATAAGGGTGCGCCAAGGCTTTCTTTCGATCACAGAGCACATGGTTAGAATCCAGAGCACTACTACGGACAGCGCATACCCGCCGTGCATATTCACGAGTGCGATCAGTGCAATAGGAACCAGAAGCAGATAACGTTTTACTCGGTACACTCGATACTGAACAAATCCGTAGTAGATCAGCGCAATAACAAAATACGTAAATACCTGACAACGTACCGTGCTAACCCAGAGGTACGATGCTTCAAGGATACACACTGAAGCCCAGAAAACTCGACCTGAGACGTTTGGCGAGTAGTGCATCGAGGCACGCACTAAAAGCGCTGCTGTCCAGGCCGACATAATGAGCTTGAGTGTAATCAGCCCTGCATCTCCCCACTGACGTGCTATCTGATAAAAAACTACCCCTGAGAGCCACTCGTGATCGATCCACATCGGTAGCTTGGCAGTAAACGCAAAAGGATCCTGTAGAGGAACATATCCCAACTGCGCGACTAGCCTCCCCATGCCCACTCGCGCAAAAAGATCTGGATCTGCTGGCGCGGACAAGATTAATCGCCACACGAGAATAAGTGAGGCTACTAACAAAGCTGCTGCGGGTCGCGAGAATAATTCGTGCAAAGCATCTACCACTTTTTCAAATCTCGCTGTCATCTCTTGTGCTTTCATACTACCTACTTTGCTTGGCGCTATTTTCAGGCCGGCAACTGCCGTTTCTAGGTTTAATCACGGTCTAATCACTGTCTTGATAGCCTCTTGGTTACTAGCACTAGAAGCACTTGGTGGGAATATGCCTAACTTAAAACTTCATGAAATCAGCTATTTATGCATATTTTAGCCGACAAAAAGGGGCTAAACGTAGATGCGCACTTTTAGTTGATCTGCGCATTTTATTCTAGTATAGAAATATACTAGAATATACTTTATGCAGCACTCTCCTTCTAGTCCGTTATTAGGTACCTCTTTGTTAGATACCTCGTTGCTAAATACATCACTGGCAACAGATCTCTTAGCTACAGATCGCTTAGCTACAGATCACTTAGCTACAGATCACTTAGCTACCGACCGCCACACCTTGATGCCGATACAGTTTGGCCTAGAATCAATAGACGCCGCTTTACCTTGCCACGGGCTACGACGCGGAGCACTACATGAGTTTCTATACCACGATCCTCTTGATCCGCACTCCCTTGCCTGCACCCTTCCTACAGTTCTGGCTTATAACGCACACATGGCTCTTGTCTCTACCTCTAATGGCTCTACCTCCTGGGGCTCGCCTCTCTCTGCTCTTAAATGCACGATCTGGATCGGCAAACAATCATGGCCTGCCCCTCCGGCCTTAGCAGCCATATCTACTAACGAGCATCAGCTCGTCTCCTCGTTTTTTTCTCGCTCGATATTTATCGATCCTCCAAATGATTCTGCTACCCTCTGGGCTATTGATCGGGCTCTTCGCTGTCCTGCTGTTGATCTGATCGTTGCCGCTTGCCCTAGTATATCTCGCGCTACCTCGCAGCGCCTATCTCTTGCTGCTCAAAACAACAACTCCACGGCGATCTTGCTACGACCTTACAAAGACCGATCTATCCCCAGCTGCTCATCTTCACGGTGGATACTATCTACAAATCCATCTACGAGCGAATCTCCTTCGTGGCAACTATCCCTTGCTAAACTTCGTGGTGGCTTACTCCTTAAAGGTGAGTGGATTGTAAGCTTGGCCACCCCCGACCTATTTGCAAGAGATGCCTCTCCTCTAATAGCAGCGCCTCTTAGTAAGTCACCTAATCAAGATTCTCTGCACGACAACTCATCTCTACCGACGGCGGCGCCCCTCTACAAACGCGCTCTTTCATAGTCTTTTCTATTTTACTACTTGTATGGACACTACTTTACCCTCCTATAACGGTATCGAAGGTCAAACGGCTCGGCCTCGCGTCTATGCGTGTCTATACTTTCCTGAATGGTCGATTGACGTTACTCGTCGCGCCCTAAGCGCACTTACGCCACCACTACATCCCCCTGCAATACTACTCACTACTAGCGTTATGAACCAAAAGGTCGTTACTCGTGCCTGCCACACGGCTCGTAGCCACGGGGTACGACAAGATATGTCTACTGCGCTTGCTCTAGCGCTCGCTCCTGCATCTACCTACCTTGAATCATTTAATCCCGTGCGTGATGCTCAGGCGTTACACACACTCGCTGTATGGTGCTTAAAATTCTCTCCGATCGTTGGGCTCGATGGAGAGCTCTCTCGAAGCTTGGGCTCTCCTGATCGCTTTAAGAATCTAACAGCTCTTGATCCACGACACTACGGCATCGCTATCGACCTCACTGGAACTGAAAAAATTCACGGCGATTTTGTCGCGCTGAGTAAAAAAATATCGTCGCTTCTGCGTGGCACTGCTCGTATCGCGATTGCTCCATCACTTGCTGGTGCCTGGGCCCTCTCACGCTACGGGACTACTACTCCGTTTTTTGTGCGCTCATTACGAGAGCTTTCTACATATGTTGCGCAGCTACCGACCGCTGCGCTGCGTATAGATCATTCTACCTGTAGTAAGCTCTCTGAAGTCGGCATAGTTTCCATAGGCGACCTCGATCACATTCCTCGTAAATCGCTCGGCCAGAGATTCGGTGCGCAATTACTGTGTCGTATGGCACAACTTTACGGCTCTGTAGGAGAGCAGCTAGTTCCTGTTACACCAGGAGTTGTATACCGTAAGCACGCCACCTTTGAGCCTCCCCTTACTCATCGCCGCGCGATTATCTCCGCTATTGAGCACCTATTTATAAAGCTCCTTGCCGCTCTATCGCACGATCTAACGGCAGCCAAGCAGTTTCTTCTCTCGGTCCACGACTCTGAGGGCACTACTACACATAAAGAGCTCTCTCTCGCCTCCGCAACCGCTGCTCCCTCACACCTTCAAGCGATTATCTCACCAGTGATAGAAACGCTGCATTTTTGCGGGGAAGTTACCGGCATAACTTTAGAGGCGCGCGACACTTCACGCATCTCTGCTTCACAGAGGTTTCTTCACGGCACCGACTCACCAGAGCCAGAGGCGCTCACACGTGCTTACAACGAGCTGATGAACTCTTTTAGTGTGCGTTTGGGACGAAATCGTGTGCTGAGCGCTGCGCTTACAGCTTCATATATCCCTGAGCTCTCATTTCGCTTCGTTCCTATGGGACATTCTGCTGAACAGCAGCCTGTTTTATCTCCATATATAACGCCAACCGATCGACCTCCTGTGCTTCTCTCGCCTCCTGAGCCAATTATCTCAATTGCGATGCTCCCTGATAGACCACCCTCTTGGATTCGGTGGCGTGGAGCAAAACTCTTAATCATTCGCGGTCTGGGCCCTGAACGAATTGCTCCTGAGTGGTGGCAAGGAAGCCTCTCACAGAAACCTTTTAGTACGCGCGACTATTTTTCGATCCAGGATCAATCTGGTCGGTGGCTCTGGGTATTTCGCTGCCTCTGCTCGCAGAAGTGGTTTGTTCATGGGATATGGCGCTAAAATGGCGATAAAGTACGCCGAACTACAGGTGGCAACTAACTTCTCGTTTCTTCGAGGCGCAAGCCATCCCCATGAATACATCTGGAGGGCCCGCGAGCTTGGATACTATGGGATCGCCATCACTGACTATAACTCTCTTGCAGGAATAGTTCGCGCTCACTCTGCCGCACGAGATGCAGGAGTGCGTCTCGCTATTGGCTGTCGACTAGAGGTAGATTTTCAGGGGCTATTAGCGACACAGCTAATCGATCGTAGCCCGCAATACGAGCAGTTCTCGATCTTAGTCTACCCAACTGACGCGCACTCCTACGCCGCACTATGTGAGCTTCTCACGAATGCAAAGAAGCAGCTCGCTAAGGGCGATTTTTTTCTTAACGCTGCTACTTTTCTCCCCTTACTCAAGCACTGCATCGCTGTGTTAGTACCTCCGTGCTTCCAAACTCGGCTACATTGCTATGCTGGCCAATCATCGGTTAATACCCGTATGACGATATTTTATGAGCTCTGTAAAATTATTAAAGAGCACTGTCACGATCCTCTACAGCTCTCTCTAGCAGTAACACATAGCTATGGCCACACGCACTCTGCTGCTATACGAGCAACATTACAAATCGCTCGTTCCCTTGCGATTCCTATCGTTGCAACAAACGATGCTCACTACCACGAACCTGAGCGTAAGCCCCTGCATGACATACTCACGGCTATTAGACTCAAAACTACTGTCTCGCAGGCAGGATACTCACTTCTTCCAAACGCAGAGCGACATCTTAAACCACCCTCCGAAATAGCGCGACTCTTTCGTGACATGCCGCAAGCAGTCTCCCGTAGTGCAGAGATTTTCGACGCCGCCTCTCAGTTTTCTCTCTCTGCTCTTACTTACTCGTATCCACAAGAGGTGGCCCCTGACGGCTGCTCTGCTCAGCAACACCTGAGGGAGCTAGTCATCGCCGGCGCTAATGAACGTTACCCTCAAGGGGTGCCACAAAAAGTCTTTGCTGCTATTGAAAGTGAGCTTTCGCTTATCAGCGAACTTCAATATGAAAAATACTTCCTTACATGTCACGATATAGTAGCATTTGCTCGTTCTCGTGAGATACTTTGCCAGGGGCGAGGCGCTGCTGCCAATTCTGTTGTGTGCTACTGCCTTGGCATCACCGCTGTGGATCCTCAACAGATAGATCTCTTATTTGCTCGTTTTATTAGCAAAGAGCGCCAAGAGCCGCCCGATATTGATATTGATTTTGAGCACGAGCGTCGCGAGGAGGTAATTCAATATATCTATTCCCGCTACGGTCGCTCGCGTGCCGCCCTTACCGCTGAGGTAGTAACTTTTCAACCACGCAGTGCCATACGCGAAGTAGGTAAGGCTCTCGGACTATCTCCAGAGATCGTTGACACCCTTACAAAGCATATTCACCGCTGGACCGACTATGCCGTTACCACAGATACTTTGCGTGAGATCGGACTCAACCCATACGATACTACGATTCAAAACGTACTTTCTCTAGCCACCTCGCTTATTGGCTTTCCTCGACATCTCTCACAGCATGTGGGGGGCTTCATAATCTCTGATGCTCCACTTACAACGATCGTGCCGATAATTAACGCTTCGATGGAAGGGCGTACTATTATCGAGTGGGACAAAAACGATATCGAAGAGCTCGGAATGCTAAAGATCGATATCTTGGCGCTAGGAATGCTTACCTGTATTCGTAAAGCTCTTACGCTGGTGAATGCGCGACGTAAGGAGCCTCTGGCGCTCTATTCTATACCTGCCAATGATCATGCTGTGTACGATATGCTCTGTGCTTCTGATACCGTAGGGGTTTTTCAGGTTGAATCTCGTGCGCAGATGGCGATGTTACCGCGTCTCAAGCCACGTTGCTTTTACGATCTAGTGATAGAGGTAGCGATCGTTAGGCCGGGGCCGATCCAGGGCAATATGGTACACCCCTTCTTGCGGCGACGAAGCGGCCAGGAGCGACCCTACTACCCAGATGCGCGGGTTGAACAGATTCTCGGCAAAACTTTAGGTGTGCCGATCTTTCAGGAGCAGGCAATGCGGCTAGCTATAGTGCTTGCTAATTTCTCCCCTGGTGAAGCAGAGAAGCTTCGCCGCGCAATGGCTGCTTGGAAATCTCACAAGGGGGTCATAGCTACATTTAAAGAGAAGATAACTAAGGGTATGGTCGCAAACGGATACTCTCTCGAGTTCGCTCAAGCGTGCCTAAATCAGATTCAGGGTTTTAGTGAGTACGGATTTCCCGAATCACATGCGGCGTCGTTTGCACTACTTGTATATGCTTCTGCCTGGCTAAAATGTCACTATCCAGCTGAGTTTACCTGTGCGCTCTTAAATAGCCAGCCGATGGGTTTTTATGAGCCCGCGCAGATTATCCGTGATGCCCAGCGTCACCGCGTGCCGGTATTACCGATTGATGTTAACGGCTCTGATTGGGATTGCTCTATTGACTACAACTCGCCGCAGCCTGCTCTCAGACTAGGGCTAAGACTCGTCCGCGGATTGCGCCACGATCAGGCACAGTCTCTGACTGAAGCCCGCTCCTCTCTCGTCAGCTTCTCTTCTCTCTCTGAACTAAGAGCTAATTCTCCGGCCGTATCACGCGCTACCCTTTCTACTCTTGCTCGTGCTGACTCCCTATCCTCTCTGGCTCCCTCGCGAAAAGCTGCCCACTGGGAGATTAACTCTCTGTCTAATCGTGCTGCTCCTCTTGATTCTCTGCTTATCCCCCGTAACAAAACTCTCCCTCCCTCTGTTGCTGCACAGTCATCACCGCAACGCGAGATGTTTCAAGACTATGCCACCACTGGGCTTTCGCTGCGTGCTCACCCATTACAGTTTGTTCGCCAATACCTTACTACGCGCGGCTATGTTACCGCTGAAGCGCTCTCAGCAAAGCACGGACTGAAAGTCGGAACACTCGTCGGTGCTGCTGGAGTGATTACCACTCGACAACGACCTGGCACTGCTAAAGGGGTAGTTTTTGTTACTCTTGAGGATGAGACTGGATCGCTTAATTTAATTATTCGACCAAAGATATTTGATAGCCACCACAAAATTATCACCCTTAGCAGCGCTCTTATGGCTACAGGAAAGCTTGAACGAATCGGAGAGCTGGTCTACATCGATGTGATACGAGTTGTTTCGTTGGGCGATATGCAGTGAAAAGCGGGGCGGCTCTCTCTCCCAAGCTTTACCTCTCTCATGCAGGGTGGCTAAGCGCCGCTTTCCACCACTGGACGGTTTCTTCCAGCCGCCTGTCAAAGGATCTTTCCGCCTTCCACTTAACTTCTCTGCGTAGTCGCTCAACTGATGCTATCAGCCGCTGCGGCTCACCCGCCGCTCGCGCTCGGGCCCCAAGTTTTACTAATTCGCGTTTTCTAAGCAGGTCACCTATCTGCATCAGCACTGAAGCCACTGTTCGAGCCTCTCCTGACGCGATGTTAAAATCTCCGGTAACTTGTGAATCAAGCAACGCTACAAAGGCGGATGCAATATCTCGTACGTCACAGAGATCGCGAAGCTGATCACCTGAGCTTACTAAAAACTCCTCTCCGCGCACCATGCTCGCTATCGCTGAAGCAAAAAACCTCTGTGGCTTATCGTGTGGGCCAAAGGGGATAAAAACTCGCCCCCACGCGGAACTCACCCCGTGGTGTTGCGATATAGTTACTAGACTCTTTCGAAAAGCTAACTTTGATTGCCCAAAAATCGTCACTGGCAATAATTTTGTTGTCCCTTCGGTCAGAAGTAGATCGCCTCCATCCCAGTCGTACTCCGCGCTCGTTCCCACACCTACAAAGCGCTCTCCTCCTGCTTCAATAAACGCCTGCAACATGAGCTTGCTGGTCACGATCCAATCGAGATTACTCGGAGCATTCCAAAACTCTCCCGGCCGAGTATCCCAGGCAGTGTGCAGAAAATGTGTTGCTTTGATCCTCTTTATTAAACCCGTGACACTATCGGTATTGTGTAGATCGGCAGGATGTATCTTTACCGGTACATTTAAGCCCCGCTCGAAAATTTGGGAGATCTCTTTAGTGAACGCCTCGCTAACGGTTCGGGTGAGCACGTGCACTGTAAATCCGCGCTCTACAAGGGGCTTTATCGTCTGGCGGCCCAGGAAGCCAGCCCCTCCGGTAACTATCACACTGCGATCGGCCAAAATCCCCTCCCCTCCCTCTCTGACCCTTACCTACAACTCTGCATAAACTGAATAAATGAGGGCAGATATGCAGCAACTGTACGATTAGTGATGCGACTAAGAAGTGAACTTAAACAAAGAGAACACGAGGACAGCGAGAAGAAGCTTTTTATTCTCCCTCTCCTCTTTTTTGCTTTGTTCATTTTAAAGTTTTTGAATGTCTTTAGACATATAAGATCTTGGGTATATGTGGGTAATAGTCAGCCGCCCTATAAGGAGCGCTTTATGGAAGTTATCAACAGACCGTGTGGGTAATTATGCCCTTGTAATATCAGAATGTTATCCGCGTTATCCACAAACTATCAGAAGCCCCCGGTAAAAGCTGTTGATAACCTCTCTGGTATCCGCATATCAAGCTCATAAGTATGCATATAGCGATAAGCAAAAGTCCGTGCCAGTAAAACTGGCAAGGCCCTTGCTGGACATCTCTATAGGTTGTTGTTTTGATTCGCATCCGCGAATCGATAGCGTTCTCCAAAAGTACGGATTTCGCTACGGACTTCTGGAGAACGCTATAGAACTTGCCCCAAAAGTAGCTTCGTCGCGAGTTTGACTTGCCGCGAGGCTAGAGGAGTGAAACGAGCGAAAAGACCAAAAGGTGTATCCACTTAGATACACTCAAGGATTTTTCGCGAAGTTTGATGAAGTCGCAGACCGCATATCGTTAACCTGAGCAGAAGATACTTTTGAGACCGGTTCTCGTCGTCTTTCACTTTGCGGATTGACACAGATGAGTTTGCCGCTGTACCGTTAATAAAAGGTACTTAAAGTATTCCGAAGCCACGAAGGTGTTAGGGCTTTGTGCCTTGTTTTTGTTCACTTCTGGCTGTACGGGAGTTCCAGGGTGACTGTTCATATTCTAGATCGTGAGTTCACTGCTAAGGACGTGCAAGAGATCCTTAGAACCCTCACTGGGGGTAACGAAAAGATCGGGCTAGCCCTTCTTAATTACTACGCCAGAACGAATCTCGTCCCTACTACTGGTAAGTCAAAGAGCCGCGGTCGGCCAAAGTACGCATATGCGGATCTGCTGCTGTTGTGCTGGCTGTTCCGGATGAAGCGCGAGGGGTTGCCAGTCAGTCCCACAAGGCGCCCGCTTGGAATAGCGATTCCAGCTCCCGAATCAACTCTTGATGTGCGAGCTGACCAAGAAGATATCTCTGGATGTAAAAGATTCCGGCGAATTTGTCCTCCGCCATCATTTGGCGCATCAGGCTGCTGGCGATCTTCAACTGAACGCCTGCGGGCAGCTTATCGAGCTCATGTTCCAGCCGCCACTTGGAGACGATCTTGCTTACGTCCGGAGATTTGACACCACGATACTGAATGACGTGCTTAAGGTAGTTCTGGAACCATACCTTCGTAGCTGGACGCGCAGCACGATCAAGCTCGCATTGAAGGTCCCGTATAACCGATGCGGCGCTCATACATCAAGAACATTAGACTTTGTAATTAGCTGATCAAGCCCTCTTGCGAATCTCTTCTCGCACGATCTCACGGATGCGCTTTTCACCAACAGGCGTTAGCTTGCGCTCCTTCTTCCGCTCGACAAAAGCTCTTAGCACTTGATTGAGAACGGTCTGATACTTTTGACCTTTGGCACTCGCAATCTTCTTTAGCGCATTCAACACATCTTCATCCAGCATCGTAGTGACCCGAACTTTGACGTGACGCGGCTCAAGCTCAAGATCATCAAGTTCAACGTCACCAAATATCACGTCTTTATTCTTGGTAGTCATGCCATGCCTCCAAAAGTACTGATTTTCGATCCCTGAGAAACGTTTTAATCTGCTTTAGAGCTTTCTGACTAAAGCCGCGAGAGTAGATGCACGCCATAGTGTCCAAACGGAACTTCGCCTCTGCCTCTGGTCCGACAACATGCACATGCGGAGGGTTGTGATCTTTGGGGTATATCCGCACCTGCAGATTGCGAGTTCGGAGGAGGGTTGGCGACATACATATAATTATGCATATATAAATGCATATAGTCAATTCCTGGGTGGCAGCACTATGAAAAAATCGCGCCTAAGTACGCTAAAGAACATGGATTCTTGATGTATATAGTTGTCTTAACAAACTTCTTAGGAGTACCCTTGCCTTTAATCCCTATTTGCCGCATTAAACGGCGAATTCGTTTAATATTAACAAGGATACCTTGCTGCTTTAACCCTCTAACAATCCGACGTGTCCCATAACCACCATAACTCTCCGCATGTAAAACCTTAATTAAGTCAATCAGACGCTCATCATCAGCTTCTCGCTGACTACTTACATCCTTGCGCCACTGATAATAGCCCGAGGTACTCACCTCAAGTACTCGGCACATAACTATAACTGGAAATTCCATGCGGTGAGCTTCAATAAACTCGTACTTTACATCTGGTTCTTTGCAAAGTACGCCGCGGCCTTTTTTAAAATGTCCTGCTCAAGCTTTAAGCGCTTAATCTCAGCCTTTAGCTCCCTAACTTCTGCCGAGTCAGCTTTATCAGCCTCTGGATGCCTAGCCCCTTTGGCTGCTTGGACCCACTTACTGATAGTTGCACTGCCAATCCCAAGATTCCTCGCAACTTCGGCTTGGCTCCGCTCCCCAGACGTCACAAGTCGTACCGCTTCAGCTATAAATTCAGCGCTGTACTGCTTGCGAGTATTGCTTTTTGTACTGAGAAGGTATCTCGATACGATTCCGCCCTGAACCTTGATCTTTGAACCCGATTTTCTAATTCGCCCGTTGGGCCCGAAAAATCAGCATTCTCAACGCTCTCGCGACGCAGTTTCATGCAATATGCGGGCTAAACACCCACCCCACGGTAATGGGCAGAGGTCGTGAGGGTCGTGAATAAAAGAGCAATGGTGCGATCTCTTAGCCCGAATATTGCACGAAAGTGCAATGTTAGGGCTTGCAAGTGCATGGATGCACTTGCAAATTCCGAAGCGAAGCGTAGGAATTTGGAGCCTACAGTTTGTGTGGGCACTATGGGTCCCACACAAACTGTAGGCGATGACGAAAAAGGCCATGGAAGGCACAGGTCACTTGTTGTCAGATCCCAAAAAGGCGGAAGAATATTTGATCCTCGTCCAGGATGGTCAACCGCCAAAGCTTAGTACTCATAG
>JBKCMS010000028.1:0-19781 GCA_046300175.1 Pseudomonadota bacterium
ATATCGTGGCCTAGCCCGGATATTTCATGAAACTGCGTCGCGAGAGCGCCGAGAATGGTGATTTTTCGGGTCCGTAGGGCGAATTCAAAAATCGATTTTTGGGGCTTCAATCGTATCGTGATACATTCCGGTCCGAAAATCGATTTTTGAACCGAAAAAGCACCGTTATCGGCGATCGTAGTAGCAGGCTTCATTAAATTTCCGGGCTAGGGCCACGCGGGGGAGCTTTTTCTCTGACTTGACTTGCCTCATGACCGTCTGGCTACAGGGTGAAAGCTCGTCAGTAGCTCATCCGCGGGCGCTTCGTTGATGGCTCCTGACGCTCTTTGGTCTCGATAAGGCCTGAGCCAAGCAAGACCCTCTCAGGGTCCAAGGGATAATCTCTTACCTTGTGAGCATTAAACATCGCAAACGACTTTATATTGGTGATAAAATCGCCAAATTTCTTTCGAATGAGATCGACAAGACTATTAAGCTCCGTAGGCGTGAACACTGACACCCCCAACATACAGTCCCAGTGCCCCACTTCATACGCGAAGTGAGTGATGTTGGGGTGGAGCCGAGAAAACCGCTGAAATTCGTCTTTGCGAGCTTCAGATAAGCCCTCCATCGATAAGAGTATGATAAAATTCGATAGGCCGACTAATTCGCCCTTGATCTCGTGCATATCTCCGCATATCACCCCATCGCTTTTAAGCCGATTGAAGCGATACTCAGCGGTAGACAAAGGGACGCCAATGCTGCGTGCCACATTGGCAAGGGTTGAGAATTTGGGCGCACCGACGAGAAATAGAATCTTACGATCGAGTTCGTCAACCTGTTTGGGTCGATCAGCAGCCTCAATCGAGCACTCAGCAAACAAATGCTGCTTTGTCGTCAAGAGCTTCTCCCCGAAAACCGAGTGCCGAATCGTGACGGCTATATCCTTTCGAGCGAAGACAGGGCCAAACTTCGAAGTCACATCCTCTGAGAACTGCGCAAGCTCTCTGGTAGACTCAACGATGACAGAGATAAAAAGATCATACTCCCCGCCCACCTCAAGCACTGTAGACGTACGAACAGACCCAACCAAATGTGCGATGACCTCTTTTCTTTTTTTTTGCCCCTCGCTCGAAAGCGTGGCGTAGATGTGAAAACTTGAATAACCAAGCGCCATACAATTTATAAAGACCCTTCGAGCTATCAGCCCATTCTCGAAGAACTTAGAAATCGCACGCCGCACGACGTGCTCGCGATAGCCCACCATGCGAGCCAGCTCAGCAATCGAGACATCCCCATGCATGAGAGTAGCATACAGAATATCTCCCTCAGTGGCTGACAGTTTTAACACGATCTCCTCGTTAACTCTTCCGTAGTGGTCTCAGGGCGCGCACTGTGACGTCCCCGCTCTGGGAATCGGACACGATTCTCTCATGATTCGACCGCCGCACAATAGCTCTTCGTTATCGCCATCGAATATTACAGCTGCTTGCCCCAGAGGCAAGGGGGCTCATTCATCGGTCTATTGCACGGACTCGCGCTCCGGGTCATTCACCACAATTTTTGATGTGACAGCCCGGCTACAGGGTGAAGAAAAGGTCTTTGTAAGGGCGAATCTGAAAACTTCTGATAATGCCGGAAACAAATGTCTCAAGGCGGCAGCTTAATCCGGAAGCGATATCTCGCCGCGCAGATACTCACGCGCGTGCCCCTGTAGAAGTACGCGATCTCCTTGTGTCTTAAGCCACAGCTCTCCACCGCGAGGAGATGCCTGGTAGGCGTGGAAGGTATCCTTCCCGAGCTTTGCGCCCCATATCGACGCAAGTAAACAGTGCGCGGAGCCTGTTACAGGATCTTCGACGATGCCAAGCTCCGGGAAGAAAGCTCGAGACACGAAATCGTGCTCACTACCCCGCGCAGTAACGATGCAGCCCAAACCAGGCAGCTTTGAGATGCCCGGATTCAAGGGGCTGAAATCCTTTAGAGCTTTTTCTGACGGAAGAACAAGGGCGAGATCACGCCCCAGGTACGCCTCCTCAATTTGCGTGCCGAGGAGATCCTCAAAAGCTTTCGTGTCAGCGAGCCTCTCTCCCCGCATAAGCGGAAAATTCATCGTAAAGAGGTTCCCCTCCTGTGCGACCACAAGAGTTCCTCCCGCGTATCGGAATATGGTCGGCTTAGCCGAGGGCTTGGCAAGCCCGTGGATGGTGAGCGCGTAGGCGCTTCCAAGTGTGGCGTGCCCGCAGAGATCGATCTCAGATGTCGGAGTAAACCACCTGATGCGATATCCATCCCCGTCAGGTACAAGGAAAGCGGTCTCAGCCAGGTTATTCTGCTCAGCAACGCTTTGCATCGTCGACTCCGACAACGGCTCATCGAGCAACACTACTCCTGCCGGATTCCCAGAAAATAAGGCGTTCTCGCCGGTGGTCGTAAAGGCACTCACTTCATAATATGGATATCTCTTCATAATTCACTCCTAACGCTCGAATCATTCGAACGACTCTCTCAATTACGACATGATTCCGTAAACAGACACCGAGCGCTAGCGCTCATGCGAATTGCCTTAATTAAGTGATAGTCAGCGGCTGTTTTCCTCACTTTTAGGGCTATCTCCGCCGAGTGGCTACTTTGAAAAGAGAAACTGCTTAAATAATATCCGGCTTGGTAGCAGGGTGACGAGTCCCAAAAATCCCAATCCTCAAGCAGCACACAGGAGTTTTCATGGACGACAAGAGAGCGGCTTCGCGTTCTCACAGTACTTGCGTTATGGCAATGTGTGCCTATTGTCTATTGTTTTATTGGTGGTACGTAAACCCTAATCATCCTTTGATCTCTGCCACCATGCCTTGACCTTCGGAAGGGATGCCGTAGAAATAAAGAACCCGAGAGTAGGAACGATGGCGTTTAGAGCATACTTCTCATTTCCGAGCGACCAGAACACCAGAATCATAACGAGGTAGGTCAATACAAGTATGCTAACCTTGCGAGTACGACTCAGCTCCCACGCTTTATCTAATTCAACTCGTCGATTTCGTGCCTCTATTGAGGAGATGCGAAGCGCAAGTTCGGCGAGCTCATTATTCTGATTCATGAGTATCTTTAGCGGTGAGCGTATAACGTTTTTGATGAGCGGGCGGCTCTCCGCCCCACTCGATCATATTTTTATACCCTCTAGTGTATCAATAGATTTTATAGCTATGCCTTCGTGCTCACTTGGAACCTCGAACCATGACACCTGCTTATCGAATTCGTCTTCAGATATTACTACGGAATCATCAGCGATGGACTTGTTGCGACTAAGTACTCGCTCTCTTCGCACTTCAACTGGAACGTTAAGAAAGTGAACAATACTACGAACTCCCAGTTCGTCCGCCAAATCTTTGGCTCTTGCTCGTTCATGTCTATACCAAAAGCCATAATCCAAAATGACGCTAATCTCCCGTTCAAGTAAACGTCTTACGATAGTCTCTATGCACGCATAGCATCGAGGTTCGTATTGGCTCCACTGATCGAGTGTAATATGCCTTCCGTACAAGGAAATCATCCATTCATCCTTACTAAACCGAAATGCGTTCAGTTGCTTCTCTAACTGCTTAGCGTAGGTTGTTTTTCCAGATCCGGCTTGACCACAGATCAGATGAAGTACCGCTCTATTCGCCATATCGACCTATATGAAGCTCAGAGTTATCATGTTTTTGAGTGGGGCGAGCGTAGGGAGTTCCTCTCCTTAAAAATTGTTAACCTGATCTAGTATAGCCGTTTTAACTCTTTAATAAAGACTGTCGCATGTTGATGGTATCCAGCTTTATTATAAAATCGGTGAGCGTCTTCACGATGCTGCGCACTATGCAACATGAGCCTGAAACAGTTATAAGCAATGGCCAGTCTTTCCAGAAAAGACATTAATTCCGCCCCTAAACCCTGTGATCTATACTGTTCTAAAGTTACTAGATCTTTTACGTAGAGCTCTCGTTCTCCAGAGAGGTGTAAGCTGATTCGTATCGCAGCTACCGATACAACCGCCTGGTCTTTGATGAGGCCGAATAATCGGGTGCCATCCGCGATGTGTTCTTCACGCATGGCGAGGAAGGGTTCGAGCAACACGTACGGGCGCATTGCGTTCACAACAGGCCAAGCTTCACGCCAATCTTGATCAGTTGTTAGTTCACGAACTTGATGTCGGTGAGTGTTAAGCTCTTTTTCAGACCTGCCTTCGTGGGGGAAATCCATCATTTTTTAATCACAGGTTAACGTTACGTCAGCGGACGAAGCTCTGCTAGACGCTATAGTTATGTCAACTAGCCGAACAATAGGCTCATGCACGTTAGCCCAGCTTCGGCCTTACCGAACTCTGAAATGTCAACGTCGACCGTTTTGTATCCGAGCAGCCTAATTCTTTCATTTGTTTCTGGTGTTGATGCGTTCAGCACCAGCCCTTTAGAGAGGCGCAATACATTCGCCCCCCAGGGCTCGGACGGAGTTACTTCGATTAATTTCAAGGACTGAAACGGTGTGATGTCGAGCCAATTTTTGTTCACCACGCAAGTTTCATCGTCAAGGGCGGTAATGCAGGTCTTTAGGTGTAAACAGCCCGGAACCTTTACAGGAACTACAGTGTATCCGAGAGGTTTTGCCACGTCCGTCAAAGCCTGAATTCCTCTCGCATTAGTTCGAGAGGTCTCTCCAACGTAGAGTCTCCGTCCGATACGCAGAACATCGCCACCTTCCAAGGTTGCAGGAAGCTTTAGATCGACAACTTCTCGCAGGCTAGCTATCGCCTGACGCATGGGCGCCACTTCCCCTCGGCGACTCGGACTGCCCATAGTGGTGATTACTGCTAGCTCGTCGAAGATAACGGCCACGTCCTCGACAAATACCCCATCGGGACATGCGGTATTCACTTCAAGAACCTCGACATCCACATCGAAGCTTCGCAGTGCAGCTACATAAGCATCATGTTGTTTACGAGCCTTATCCAGATCGATCGCATCTCGCTCGATGAAAGTAAGCTGACACTTGGTGAGTGCGGTTGAAGGACTATTTACCAACGCTTTGGTCATTTATTTACAGACATAATGTTAAAGCCTCTGGGACTCAGCAGCGTCAGCTGACGAGCATCCCGAGCGCTCTGTTGTTATACCAGCTACGCTGGGCGTTCGTCCACGAATTCATCTTGCACATCCCGGGCGGTATGGAATGCGACGACAGTCCGATTGCCAGGTCTGGGCGCGGCCGACTTGTGCCAAACCGCTTGCGGAACGATATGCTAACGATCTTCGAGAGTTGCTCCCTTTCCGTAGTGATCGACGCGCCATCCTTGCGCCGTATGAAAGTGCGTTTCGCCACTACCATCAAGAGACAATAGAACTTGTGTGCTGTTTGAGTGTCGCTCAAATCCGCCATCAAAACCTTCGCGAATGACAGCCACGCGGATGGTTCCGACTTCCGCAGGCACATCTGTAAACATTTCGAGTTCAAGAGTCTCCACGGCTGCTGAAGAAGCTGGATCTGCTTGCAGTTTCTCAGTTGCGACTCGATGCGCGGCCTTCAAGGCCTCCGTCACATCCGAACGATTGGCGAATGCCGCAAGTGTCTCTACTAGATTTCGAGTCTCGGCGGCATAATGGTTACTGACAAAAACCAAGGAGCCGACCTTACCCCGGATTTTTCACTATTCAACGTGCGAGTAAGTCCTTTGCTCAGTTTGGTTCTCCCTGTATCTGATGAGCGCCATGATGGTTAATAGCCTTAGCCACTACCGCTGTTCCACTTTGAAAAGTCGACTCTGACTTGTAATTCCTCTTACGATGCCATCCTGGTCTAGGTTAATATTTCCAGTTAGGCCGCGAAATGAAGTGGAGAAAATATTTTTACGAAACTGTTCGGGTGAGAACCCTTTACCAAGAGTCTTAAGAACAAATGTCATTGCGTCATATCCGAGGGCGACAAATAGCGGTTGCGAAGGAGCTTTGCCGTATTGCTCTTGGTAGCGACGAACAATCTCTTGATATTCTTTGGACTGCGCATCCCACCCAAGGTAGTATAATCCTAGATTGAATCTCCCGGCATTGCTCAAAAACCCAGGGCTCGTAAAGCTCGCCAAACCAAAGATTGAAGGGGCAAAGCCAAGATCTTCAGACTGCCGCACGAAAAATCCGGATTCATCCCAGCCGATCAATAGAACTGTATCAACATTCAAGTTCTTCATCTTGATTATAGATGATCGAAAATCCCTTGAAGACGGGCTGTAGCTCTCGATGATAACTACATTCCCACCGTACTTCTCTTTAAATGCGTCCACGATAAGTTGCGTGAATGTTTCGCCTTCATTGTAAAACACCGCAACTCGTTTCGCGCCATGGTGTGAAATAGTTTGAGCGAAGTTATTGCCGTGACCGTCGGCATAGTATCCGAGACCCAAGACATATTCGCCGGCCTCTGCAATTGCACTACTCGCATCAAGGCTATTGGCTAGAAACATCTTGTCGCGGTTGGCTTTAGAGGCCAGGGCGATGACACCATTGTAAGTAGGCGACATCATCATAAAGACTTTTTGGGACTTTAACTTTTCATAGGCGCTCAGGGAGTCCTTAGCGCTAAAGCGATCATCTTCGATCAGTAATCTTACTCTCGTCGTACCAAATTCTTTAATCGCGAGTTGAACCCCTCGAAGGTTATCCTCCCCCAAGGACGCCACGGGGCCTGATAAGGGGCCGAACCAGCCGATGGCAATATTATCACCCACTGCCTCTTCCGCCCGTGCGCTAAGGAGAGGTTCGGCAATGGCTACCAGCGTGAGTGTGGCGAGAGTCAGGAGTAGCTTCTTCATGAAAAATCCTCGTGCTCGGTTGGGTAAGTTAAACCTAAAAAGAGCAGTTGCGAGTTTCAGAATGGCGCATCTGGCTAAAATCACTGCGGCTCTTGTTTTTTCGGTGCTCACCCTAACGGTGCCAGGGTTCCGAGCCGAAAATATCAAAATCCTTTGTGCTTTTAACCAGCTGCATCATTCTGCCCCACCTTAACTGCTCTTTTTAGGTTAAATTCATGGGAATAGCCTCAATTCTTACTAGCGGCGGTAACTTACGGCTAATTGCCGCCAAAAGCTAGCCAAGTTGTTTGCCTAGCAATCACAACCCCAGCCGAGTCTATCCCCGCAGCGATCCCGCCAGAGCTTCATACTTAACAGTTCGGTTGATACCACTCTGCCGCTCTCGTAGCTCGACTTGCCCAGCTTCTCCGCGCTTGCCGATAATGATCTGGAACGGCATCCCGAGAAGATCTGCATCAAAAAACTTCTCGCCTGCACGCACGTCGAGGCGTTCGTCTACTAATGCACAGAGTCCATCCTGTTTTAGTATCTGACACACCTCGGCTATCACTCTGCTAGTCTGCTCTGAGTGCTCAAGGACGATGATGTGAGCATCGTACGGAGCAACGTGCTTCGGCCATACCAATCCCTTATCATCACTGCATACCTCTGCTATGGCGCCAGCTAGTCGGGTAGTGCCGATGCCATAGGAGCACATCAGAACGGAAGATTCTCGTCCTGAAGCGTCATGAACTTTTAGGTCGAAGGCATCGGTAAATCGAGTGCCGAGTTTGAAGGTGTTTCCAACTTCAATTGCCCGGTGCTCGGTCAGAGAGTACGCCCGACTACCAAAAGCAGCCTCTAGAGCTGCCGAGTCCTGCGCCACCTCGGCATTGATAGCAATGCCGCTCGCTTGATCGATGAAAACAGTATCCTCGCCGCTATCGCAGATAAGCTGAAATTCATCTGAGAAGCGCGAGAAGATGCCACCCGATGCGAAAGTTCGCACTGTGCGCGTGCCTATTCCGCACTGTGAAAATATTCGCATATAGGCTTGGCATACCCGCTCATAAAACTCATCGAGTTGGCTGCTGTCTAAGTGAAAAGAGTAGAGATCCTTCATTCGGAATTCCCGACCACGGACAAGTCCGGAACGCGCCCGAAGTTCGTCACGACACTTTGGCTGAATCTGATAGGTACTAAACGGCAGATCGCGGTACGATCGGATAAGTCTCTTAGCAGCCGAGACGACGATCTCTTCTGCGGTTGCAGCGATGCAGAGCTCGGAGCCGCTCCGAGATTTTAGTTTGTATAGCGCATCAATACTATCCCACCGTCCAGTGGTATCCCAAAGTTCTCGCGGGTAGATCATTGGAGATAAAAACTCACTGGCCCCGAGGCCGTCCATCTCTTCTCGAACGATTCGCTCGATGTTCTGTACTACTCGCAGCCCGAGAGGCATAAGCGTGTATAGACCTGAGCCCAGCTGAGCGATATAGCCAGCTTTGAGTAAAAGGCTGGCGTTTCGACCAAGCTGCACATCAGAGTGAGATCTATTGGTTAGCGTAATTTGCGATGAGAGGCGGTGTATTGTCCCGAGTGTCATAGTAAGGCCTGGTAGAACATGTGCTACTCATTAGCGTTAATAAACCGTGTATGCCAGTGAGCTGCGGTGTTGTACTGAAATAGGAAGTAAGAGTGAGAAAAGGAATGTATGCCCGCTAGGCGGGGATACGAAGGCACAAAACTGAAAAGAGTGCGTAAGGCATATCCACATTGTGTAGAGGCTTGAAGTCTAAGTCAAGAAAAATTCGCCGAAGAGAATCATCATAGGAGGGGGAGTGATGCAGCAGAAGTTCCTGTTTCCGCTCATTTGAAGTGAGGTAAGGCGTATTCTGAGCGGTAAAAGCCTTGCCAGCTTTACTGGCACGGACCCTTGTACATCACTATAGGTACATCACTATAGGGCTTCTTGTCCCAGATCTGATTCTCATGCTCTGAAGTGCCCAAGATTATATCTTCTTCGATCAAGCAATCAATGAATGGTGATAAAAGGGGCCGATCTGTTTTGGAGGGAAGTTAACAACGGTTACCACAAGTTTCCCTAAGAGATCAGAGGGTGTGTAGAGAGCTGTGATCTATGCACTTGATTTACGTAAGCCTATATCAGGGCCAAAATCGATCGTCAGCTTATAAGCTGGCTTGCGAGCTTCAGGGAAAGCTTCTGCCGAGGTAATATGACCAACGCGTAACTCTACCTTTGTGAAATCATTCCATTGTATCTGTTCCATACTCGTCGCGCCTCAGAAGAAGAGAAGATTGATCCTCTCTTACCTGAGTGGCCAGAATAGTCTCTTTTTTTCTTGGCCCCCGTGAAGAACATTAGTATTGCTTGTGCCTACGGGCAACGATAGGTGACACTCGGTAGCCTACCTATTGCTTTTTGAGCTCTAGAGAATAACTTGCTAACACGCCTATCGTGCGCTTTGTCTTTCGAAGTCACTCTTGAAGCACCATTGGTTGACTTGCGGCCAGTCGCCACGTCTGCGTAGCCCTGAGCGCTTCGGTTTAATGCAGCTAATGAGGTACCAAGGCGTTTCAGTGGTTTGGCTAGTGCTATCTGCTTGCATCCAGATTGCACACGGCATTGTAACGACACCTCCGGTGTCTGATCGAGCCACACGGTCAGACCATCAAGCGCGTTCTGCACACGTTGCTTAGCCTGAGTCGTCCTTGTAGTAATCGGAGCATTTAGTGTTAGAGCTTGAGAGCGCAGATCGCAAGCCAATGTATGAATCTGGTAGACAAGAGATGCGATGTCCTTTGGCCGACACTGCGAATTAAAAAATTCTGCCCGCTCAGCGACTATATCTCTATAGACCCCCGGCATGGCCTCTGTTGTGGGAAAGGTGTATCCAGTGCGACTCAGTGTTAGCGAATACTTACTTGTTGGAGCTAATCCAGAGATAGAAAACTCACCGGCTGCCGATGTAAGACCACTTCCGTGCACAGCGCCAGTACTGGCCTCTCTCACGTACACCATGACTTTCGCTATACCCATGCCATCAATCGCACTCGCCCGTCCGCGGATCACTGTTTCAGTGGGTGCAGGAGTGGCTTCAGGTGTGGGAGTAGCAGGTGTATCAACAACGCTGATCACAAAATCATCGAGGGCATATGCGCCTTTTGGATCGGTTGCGCGTACTCGCACCGCTAGGCTTCCGATGTCTTTGCCCGTTGGTGTGCCAGTTATAACTCTAGTGAGCGGATCGAATGATAACCACGAAGGCAGCGCAGAGCCAGTAGTAAGCTGTGCGGAGTAAGTTAAGGTATCGCTACCGTCTGCATCTCCAAAGGTGTTATCTGGAACTTTAAAGTTTAGCTTTGTGTTGACTACGACTTGTTGATCGCTGATAGCGTTGTGAACTTGCGGCACCGAATTAGAGAAGAATGTGCCTGCCTCTATCAGTACTACCGAATCAACCCGGCTATCACGCGAATCGGCTATAGCAAAAGTAATGGTGTTTTCTTGATTGGGAAGCACGGAGGCGTCTGCCTGTAAGATAACGCTTGAGCCACGTGGAGAGCTTTTATAGAAATCATTTAGCCCAAGCAGTGCGCCGCTCTCATAATAGGGCCCGTTTACGATGATGTTACTCACTGTAACTGGATTGCCGTTGGGAAGGCGAGCAACATTTGATGACTGATCGGATCCGTTTACAAATATTCCGAAAGCATCATTATATACGCTGCCAAAGCCCTCGATCGTTAGGAAGCGGAGTCTAAATGATATCTTGTCTCCTGATGGAATAAACGAGAACGAGAGTAGGGCAGCGTCTGATGTTGTGCCGGAAAAGTACTCGGGGCTTCCCGGCTGACCGTTCTGATTGCTTGGGCGGATGGTGCCTACAAGATTAGAAGCTAGACCTGTAGATAGTATAACTCCGGCAGAGAAGCCTAAAGCTGTGTTGCCTCCGGTAAAGACGCCAGCAGCAGCTAGCGCACCAGAATAATTGGAATTCAACACGGTGACTGTACCGCTTCCGTTCAACAACTGATCGACCATTTGAGGTACTGTGATCTCGCCACCTGATAGCGGAGACACGATCACCTGAGCATGCGCAGTGCTCGCCATAAAAAAAATCAGGCACCATGTAGCAACTCTATCAATGCACTTCACGTCCCCCTCCACCGCGCACAGTGTGTAAGATGGAACGGTGGTTCAAAAGGGTTCGCACAAACCAAGAGAGGTTAAAAAGAGGAATAATGGTCCCAATGTGCTGTTTTAACTGGAACTTGTCTCAAAAAGATCTTAGTCGCGAGGTTTTCGAGGTGCTAGGTGAGACCAGGAAAACTAGCGAAAAAACTGAGGGGTATCCACCGAGATACGCAGAGGATTTCTCGTGAAACTTATAGATCCGCTGATGACCCTCTGGTTTTGTTCATGCAGTTCTAGGCATACGGGGATGCGTTTACTCTGCCCCAGCAGCTTTCTTCTTGGCGCTTGGAGCTGCCTTTTTCTTGGTCCCACCTGAGCTCTTAGCCGCGGGGGCACGTTTAGTTCGGGCGCGTTTCTTTGCCGGCCCACGATCAGCTCGTGCTTTAAGAAGCGCTAGCGCCTCATCAAGAGTTAGCGCTTCAGGGTCTGCACCTTGCTGGAGTGAGGCATTAGTCGTGCCATCAGTAACATAAGGACCGTAGCGACCACTCTTTAGCTGAATCGGCGCATTTGTTTCGGGGTTCTTACCGATCTCTTTTAGAGTTTTAGGTTGATTGCTCGCACGCGCATTTGCTCGGGGTTGTTTTAAAAGCTCAAGGGCGCGTTCAAGGGTTAGGTCAAGTGGTGATTCATCGGCTGGGATCGATCGGCTCTCAGAGCCGCACTTTACATAAGGTCCAAACCTTCCATTGGCAACTAATATCTCTGTGTTGCTATCAGGATGGACACCAAGCTGTTTGGGAAAAGAGAGTAGCTTTAGTGCAGTTTCAAGTGTTACCGAATCAGGTTGCATCCCCGGCAGGAGTGAGGCCATTTTTGGTTTTGCATCCCCCTCACCTGACTCACCGAGCTGGACGTATGGACCAAACCGACCTTTCTTTAGAAAGACCGGAAGGTTTGAAGCTGGATCGGTGCCAAGTGCTGCTGGTCCCTTGGCTGCCTCTGCCAGGAGCTTTTCGGCTAATTCTGGTGAGAGCTCGTCGAACGGCAGAGCATCTGGGAGGCCGGCGCGGTCTGTGCCATTAGACAGAAACGGCCCGTAGCGCCCGATGCGTACCTCAAGCTCTCTGCCCTGCGAGTCTGTGCCGAGTCGAATACCGCAGACCTCGCGTGGGTCGATCTTCTCTTCGCCGTCCAGCACAAGGTCCTTCAAACCCTTGAGAGATTGTGGGTCTCCGAAGTAGAAGGCGCGGAGCTTATCTATGTTGTCGAGTTCTCCCCGCGATATTGAATCTAGGTCGTCTTCAAGTTTAGCTGTAAACTCGTAATCGACTAGGTGCGAGAAGTAGCCCTCTAGCAGCCCAGTAACACCGATAGCTAGGAAACTTGGTACCAGAGCGGTGCCTTTTTTGAATGCATAGTCACGTGAGAGAACCACATCGACTATCGTTGCCCAAGTACTTGGTCGGCCTATTCCGAGCTTCTCAAGCTCTTTTATTAAACTACCCTCGGTGTACCGAGCAGGAGGCTGTGTAGAGTGCTTGAGCACGTCATAGGTTGTGGCGCGTACGTTCTGACCAACGCTGAGAGCCGGTAAGGTGCGATCCTGATCGGCGAGATCGCCCTCCGGGTCATCCGAACCTTCAACATATGCGCGAAGGAAACCGGGAAATGAGATGGTCTTGCCCGAGGCACGAAAAGTGGCGTTATCAACCTCGATCGCCACGGTTACTCGGGTGCCCTCTGCGTCGCGCATCTGAGATGCAAGCGTACGCTTCCAGATCAACTCGTATAGGCGCACGGCCTCAAGTCCTAATCTATCTTTGACGGTGCTAGGATGGGTAAATTCAACACCTGCGGGCCGAATCGCTTCGTGCGCTTCTTGGGCGTTTTTTACCTTTGTCTTGTAGATGCGTGGTTGATCGTATAGGTACTCTTTGCCAAATTCGCGGGCAATTAATGAGCGCGCAGCGTTAAGCGCCTCGTCTGATAGAGTAGTAGAGTCAGTACGCATGTAGGTGATAAAACCGTTCTCATAGAGCGTCTGAGCCACGGCCATCGTTCGCTTGGCACCGAAGCCGAGCTTGCGATTGGCTTCCTGCTGGAGTGTGCTGGTAGTAAAGGGCGCGTAAGGTTTTTGGCTAAAGGGCTTGCTCTCAACTTCAGCCACCTTAGGCTGTACGTTGGCTAGATCTTTTGAAAGTTTGGTTGCAGCAGCTTCGTCGAGCAGGATTGCATCGCTTTTAGCAAACAGCTTGCCGGTGTCTGGATCGAAATCTTTACCATCAGCAACACGCTTGTCGCCAACGTAGGTCAACTGTGCCTCAAAAGGTATCTCTGGTTGGGCGGGAGACACAAAAGTTGCCTTGAGGTCCCAAAAATCAGCTGAGTGAAAGCGCACACGCTCGCGCTCGCGTTGCACCAGAAGTCTGATAGCCACACTTTGCACCCGGCCAGCACTTAGCCGGGGCACCATCTTCTTCCAAAGTAGAGGGCTTACCGAGTAGCCGTAGAGTCGGTCGATAATTCGACGGGTCTCCTGGGCTCGAACCAGATTCTCATCGATTGAGCGCGCATTCTGCAGACTCTCCTCAATCGCCTTTTTGGTGATCTCATGAAAGACCAGTCTCTTAACAGGGACCTTAGGTTCGAGCACCGAAAGTAGATGCCAACTGATCGACTCTCCCTCGCGATCTTCGTCGGTTGCAAGATATACCTCTGAGGCACTCTTGAGAGCTCGCTTTAACTCGTTGACCCGCTTTTCCTTGTCCGCAGGTACGATGTAGAGCGGGTTAAAGTCCTCGTCAACGTTAACCCCCAGCCTAGCCCACTTCTGTTTCTTCACCGCCGCCGGTATCTCAGCAGCGTTATTGGGGAGGTCTCGCACATGTCCGTACGAGGCTAACACCTCGAAATCCTTGGAAAGAAATTTCTCGATGGTTCGAGCCTTGGTGGGTGATTCAACGATAACAAGCCGCTTGCTCATACTATATTACTGGAGGCGGTTACTTAGTTCAGGGGCGCTTTAGCTGATGATGCTTAGCCGTTCCAAGCAGGTGCCGGCGTTTGCATTCGATAGCGCTCCCAAGGCCCCCTTGTTTACAGGCCTTGGGCTAGTTAGCGCAACCCTTTTAAGCCGGTAGCCACTGATTATTTCAATAACAGCGTTATATTTGCGGATTTTACGCAGCATAGAGGATTGAGCGCATCAGGTCGAGCCGATCGCGTAGCTGCTTCTCGGTGCAGTGGGTCTGACTGCGCACCTTTTGTAGGCTGTTTAAGTGTGCATGTATCTGGGCGTGCGACCTACCGGTTCTTTTGTGGTGTAGGTTAACCAGCTTGCGTAGCTCTTGGGTCAGGAAGCTTTTCTCTTCTGCGCGGGTGCGGCGTTGATCGAGTCTGGCAGTGACCTGCTCAGTAACTGCTTGGTGCAGGGCCTCGGATTGCTGGGTGTTGCCAAAGAGTGTCAGCTGATTACCGTGTACAATAACTGAAGCAAGACCGGAGTTGATCGAAGCCAAAGCCTCCCACTTGGGTGGTTCGGGTTTGTCTAGGTTGCGAACACGTAGGAGATCATCGTCAAATAGATCATCACCGCGCGGACGTATGCAGTGACGAATCTCATTCTCGATCTCTTCAGCTAGGCGGATTAGGCTCGGATCTGCCGGCAGATAGCAGTATGCAACTTGGAGCGCCTGCAAAGAAGGGGTGCGACGAACTATACGCCCGAGAAACTGGCGAAAATACATCTTTGTTCGCACCGTTGTGGCATAGACTCCAACGCGCAAGCGAGGAATATCAACGCCCTCGCTCACCATGTTACAGGCGACAAGCCACTGTTCATCCGAGTCACGAAAACGTTTCAATTTACGGGCTGCTTCGGGCTCTTCTGACAGAATAACTACTGGCGCCACTTTGGTAATCGAACTGAGTAATTTAGCTAGGCGCCGAGCACTAGTTTGATCTGCCGCCACTAGCAATCCCCCAGCACTGGGATGTTCAGCGCGAGTTTTGCAAAGCATTTCGTGAGCGTCTCGCAGCATCGGCTCAATCCATCCGCTCGCCGGATCTAGCGCCGCGCGTAAACGTCTCGATTGGCCGATAGGATCTAATTCATCACTGAACAAGGCGCTAACATCGCCAGCATCTTCGCGCCAGGCTACCTCTCCCGAGTATGTAAAGAAGGCAGTGGGGCGACAAACTCCCTCTTCAACCGCACGGCTATAGGGGTATGAGTAATCCGGCACGCTAAATCCCTGCTCGTCATAGTTGACAAATGGTATTGGTGAATTGTCACTACGAAAAGGGGTGCCACTTAGGCAGATAATAAATCTGGCCTCGTTAAAAGCCACACGCAGTCCATCGCCCCATGATAGACCATCGCCAGCGTGGTGCACCTCATCAAGTATGATACACGAGTCTTGAGTTAGTCGCCTAAAAAGGTCCGGCTTCTGAGCAACCTGTTGGTAGGTAACAACGAATCCAGCGTAGTCGTCGGTAACAGAGCTGCGGCTGTTTGAAAATGAACTGTCTAGGTGCAGGTCCATGTCAACAGCAGCGCGAGCCCACTGAATCTTTAGATGGGCTGTTGGCACAACAATTCCGATGCGGCGTACGCCCTGCTTGCTTCGTTGGTGGAGCGCTAGTACAAGCGCCGCAGTTGTCTTTCCAGCGCCGGGGGTTGCCTCTATCAGAACAGTACGCTCACGCCTTAGAAGACAATCCCGATAGATTCCAAACGCCTCCTGCTGCCATGGGCGAAGTTTATTTGCTGAGTAGTTAGACATCCGATATGCCACACCCAGATAACAATAGGCCAATTTGCTGCGCGGCGAGATATGCGTTTGCAATTTCGTCATATCTGACAAAAGAAACTCCGGTGTATCTCTTGGAGGATACCTCTAGCCTATCTGTTTGTATGACTGGTTTTGTTCTCATATCGAGCTCACCGCTACGCAGATAAGTTTCAAAAGCGGTATCCGAAAGGAAAAAGAGTGAGGAGCGGATATTAAATATCCGCGTCGACGATATTGTGGTGTAAAAAAGGTAGGGCTCTGCTTGATTGCTAGAGCGGCCTTAGGCGCTGACATCGGTACAACAACTACTATGAAATACTTAGCGGCCAACAGGGCCGGTCGCCAAGATTACTGCAATAGTAAGAAGGGCGCTATGGGAAAAGAGAAGGATGCAGCATTTGCTGAATCTGGAACTAACGCTGGTAGATATCATCAGCTTATCATGCGTAACTGTGAGCCAGTAAACCCTAAGCGAGTAAATTGCGAGAGAAATCAATCGACCAATTGAGATCATGAGCCCCTAAGGACCCTCAAAATTTCACATGCTATGCCTATCGTACAGGCTTTATTTCCATGGCTGCACTTGTGCCCACGGCGCTAGAGGGGTAAAAAATACGCTATGTCACCGACGCCGCCAACACTCAATCATTTAAGACAGCTAGAGGCTGAGAGTATCTTTATAATGCGCGAAGTAGCGGCGCAGTTTGAGCGTCCAGTGCTGCTTTACTCAGTAGGAAAAGACTCTTCGTGCCTCGTGCGATTGGCTCAGAAGGCATTTTATCCGGGGAAGATCCCCTTTCCCTTTTTGCATATCGACACAAGCTATAAATTTAAGGAGATGTACTCATTCCGAGATCAGTTTACTCGCGAGATCGGAGTTACGCTCCACGTCTACCGAAATGAGGATGCGATAACAAAAAACGCCAATCCTTACGACCTAGGGACGCAGGCATGTTGTGGTCACTTAAAGACGAAAGCGCTACTGGATGGCTTAAAAAAGTATGATTTCGACGCGGCTATAGGTGGGGCGCGTCGCGATGAGGAGAAATCGCGAGCTAAAGAACGGGTATTTTCCTTTCGTGATCAATTTGGTCAGTGGGACCCCAAAAATCAGCGCCCAGAGCTATGGAGCCAGTATAACGGCCGGATAAAGAAGGGCGAGTCCATCCGGGTATTTCCGCTTTCCAACTGGACCGAGCTCGATATCTGGCATTACATTCTCATTGAGCAGATCCCGATCGTCCCCCTTTATTTCGCTAAGCCACGACGCGTAGTAGTCCGCGGAGACAATCTGATACCGGTGGACGAGGCTGCGCGGCTTCTTCCAGGAGAGACACCAGAGGAGGTGTTATGTAGATTTAGGAGTCTGGGGTGCACTCCGTGTACCGGAGCGATTAGGTCAAGGGCTACAACACTGGAGTCGATCGTTGCTGAGATGATGGTTGCCCGAACCTCAGAGAGAGCTACAAGGGTAATAGATCACGACGCAGAGGGGTCTATGGAGACAAAGAAGCGGGAGGGGTATTTCTAATGACCCAACGTGGATTAACGGTGGTTTCAGGTGCCGCTAAGAGTTTTGTCCAGCATGAGTCAGTAACGATGAGTGATGCCGAGGTGCGCGCTCTTCTTGCTGAGAGTGAACGTACTACATTGCTTAGATTCTCAACGGCAGGTAGCGTTGACGACGGCAAATCGACCCTCATCGGCCGTTTGTTGCACGACTCAAAAAACGTCTACGATGATCATATTGCAGCGCTTGAAAAAAAGGCAAAAAAGAGAGGGGAAGATGTGCTGGACCTCTCGCTACTGACGGACGGACTGAAAGCCGAGCAGGAACAGGGAATAACGATCGATGTTGCATACCGGTACTTTTCTACACCAAAGCGTCGATTCATCCTGGCGGATACCCCTGGACATGAGCAGTACACACGTAACATGGCTACAGGAGCATCGACGGCCGACCTCACTATCATCCTGATTGATGCGCGCAAGGGGGTGCTGACGCAGACGAAAAGGCACTCTTTTATCGCCGCGCTGCTCGGGGTGCCGCGACTTTTGGTGTGTGTTAACAAGATGGACCTGGTGGGCTATAGGCAGGAGGTCTTTGACTCGATTACACGTGAGTACACCGATTTCGCGGCAAAGCTCAACATCAAAGAGATTAAGTTTATCCCGGTATCGGCTCTTAAAGGTGACTGCATAGTTCGTTCAAGCACAGATATGTCGTGGTACTCAGGTGAAACGGTGATGGAGTACCTTGAGAGTGTCTATGTTGCAGGTGACCGCAACCAGGTCGACTTCCGTTTTCCGGTGCAGTACGTCATTCGCCCTGACCAAAACTATCGTGGGTATGCCGGCCAGATACGTTCAGGAAGTATATCGGTAGGTGAGGAGGTAGTCGCGCTTCCCTCGCTTCGTCGGTCAAGGGTGCGCTCGATCGATTACATGGATAGCGATCCCGACCAGCGTAGGCTATCCCACGCGGTAGCGCCGCTTTCAGTGGCGATAACACTAGAGGATGAGCTCGATGTGTCTCGTGGCGATATGCTAGTGCGTGCGCATAATGTACCTCATGTGCGACGTGAGTTTGAAGCGATGGTAGTTTGGATGTCGGAAACGCCGATGAATACCAGCCGTTCATATATCGTTATGCACACGTCGCGGCAGACAAAAAGCTTTGTCACCAAGATTCACTATCGTATGAACGTCAATACTCTTCATCGAGAGGAGGGGCGAGCGCTGGCACTTAATGAGATAGGTCGAGTATCACTTGCGACAAAGCAGCCACTTTTTGTCGATCCGTATGATCGTAACCGTGCAACAGGTAATTTTATTCTGATCGACGAGGAATCGTTCCAAACCGTAGGAGCCGGTATGATCATAGATCGGCAGCCCGAAGAGGTTTTTGGATATACAGGAGGAGCAGGGGAGCGGCAGCATGCACTCAACTTGCACCGCGAAGATAGTGAGATTACCAGGGCTAGACGCGAAGAGCAGCTAGGAGCGCGAGCCGTCACTGTGTGGTGTACGGGATTAAGCGGTTCGGGAAAATCAACGCTGGCGAAGGCTTTCGAGGCGCGACTTTTTTCGGAGGGGCGCTCGGTGTACCGGCTTGATGGTGACAACCTGCGATTTGGTTTAAATAAGAACTTAGGATTTAGCCAAGAGGACCGCCGTGAGAACATTCGCCGCGCTGCTGAGGTTGCAAAGCTGTTTAATGATGCTGGGGTTTCTGTTATCTGTTCGCTGATCTCTCCTATGCAGATCGATCGTGATAGAGCGCGGGAGATAATCGGTGCCGATAGTTTTATAGAAGTGTACGTAAGCACTCCGCTTGGTGAGTGTGAGAAACGTGATCCGCACGGGCTATATCAGAAGGCCAGAAGTGGTGAGATACCAGATTTCACGGGGATATCATCGCCGTATGAAGCACCTGAATCGCCGCACCTAGAGCTTGACACCTCGGTGTTAAGCGTTGAGCAGTGTATAGAGCAGTTATTGCAAGTGGTATCCAGGGATAGTCTTTAACCTAAATTCGGCAGTTGCGGGTCTGAAAAACGAAAGTAAACCCTGCGCGAGTGATTTTTGAAAAAAAATCACTCGCAATAGCAGGGCGAGCGCAATCTTGGCCCATGAAGATCAAGGGAACAGCCAAGTTGAGACCTCCGGGAAACCTCTGTAAAGAGGTTGACTCGGAGGGATCTCGGTCGCCCGGATGGCGACCACAGGCACGCAAGTGCCTGGAGCGAGCCGGGAAAACCCCATGGACGGGGGTTTCCCGGCGGCCTCAAGTTGCGCCGTAGAAGACAAAAAAACTCTAGCTGTAGAAAGAGACTATCTAGTTGCTGATAAGCGTGGGACCAGTGATGGCTGAGTAGGTTTTTAACTTAGCAGTAACTTGAAAGCACTGGAGCAAGAGCTCCGGCTGGAGCGCTATGCGCGCTTCTTGAGACAGGATTAAGTGCATATTGTTGCTCGATGCAGGTAAGTCATCAGAGAGCATCGAGGAGTACCTCTTTTTGAGCGGCAACACCGT
>JBKCMS010000029.1:0-2411 GCA_046300175.1 Pseudomonadota bacterium
AAAGCCGCCTAAACTACCTCCCCTCAAAATTCCGTCTCTTCTTTAACTCTTCGAAAATTGCACGCACCGACTGTCAAAATCACCCGTAAATACCTAGCTTGCTGATATAACTCGAAAATTAATTGATTTTCCTATCCTTTAAACCCAGGCACCCCAGTAGAGGCGATCTACGATGTACTTGAGGTGTGCGATCTAGTTTTAATAATGACCGTTAATCCGGGATGGGGTGGCCAGCCCTTTATACCCGGGTCGCTAGGTAAGATTAGACAGCTAAAGACGCGCATTGATCAGATGCCCGAGGGGCGACGTCCGATTATTGAGGTTGATGGCGGGATTAATCACGAGACCTCTGAGTGGTGCCGATCGGCCGGCGCGAGTGTGATGGTGGCAGGTTCATACATATTTGGCGCCGCTGATCGTAGTGAGGCTATTAAACGGGTGCGGGGATGAGGTCACTCTTGGCGTTAGTGGCGCTAGTGCCGTTTTATCTGATCGGAGTTTTTCCGAGTGGGGCGATCTTAGCTCGCAGCAAGGGAGTCGATATCACTGCGGTAGGCAGCGGCAATGTAGGAGCGACCAATGTTGCGCGCGCGCTCGGTAAGCGCGCTGGGCTAATTACCCTCTTACTTGATCTCACCAAAGGCGTTTTGGCGGTAGTATTGGCTAGCGCTATATCATCGCTTGAGTGGTACGCAGCGGGCGCGGCTGTGGCAGTCGTGTGCGGGCATTGCTTCTCTCTCCCGAGGTGGCTTAAGGCGCCTAGTTGGTTTAAGGGGGGTAAGGGTGTAGCGACCGCTTTCGGGGCTATGCTGGCGTTGATCCCGAGCGCAGCTTTCGTAGCGCTGCTGACATTCGCGGCTGTTTTTAAGCTTTCTAGGATAGTTTCGATCTCGTCTCTATCAGCCGCGTTGCTTGCGCCACTTTACTGCCTGGTGACTAATCAAGCTAGCGCCATCTGTCTGGCGCTAGCCCTGATCTCAGCGGTGGTTTTTTACAGACACCGCGAGAACATAAATCGCCTAATAGAGGGGCGTGAGCCTCGATTTCAGAGTTAGGGGTAAATCCCTTTCGATGTATCACTTAGCTGGTTAGCTTTATAGTCGGTGTCGTTTAGGCTGTATTTGGCCGGATAGTACTGCTATAATTTTAAAGTAAACATCAGCTAGAAACAAACTAAACTAAAGCTCACTATGTTTGAACAAGACCGTGCAGGAGAAGAACGAGCTGCCACTACATCGGGAGCTAAGACGAACCTAATGCAGATATCGGTAACCGGCCAAGTTGTTAAGATAGACTTAGACGGCCTCACCTTTGATTGGGATGGCGGATCCCGTGGGCTCTGCGTTAAATCAGCACAGCTAGTTCAGACTTTACATCACTTGGAGATCCAAGAAGGTGATTGGTTCGAAGGAACTGTCACCATGCAAGCAGATTCTGAATTGGTTAGCTTAGAGGTGCATAAGAAGACAGAGAGTCCGACACATTACAACGATGAGCAGCTGGCGCAATCTTACGATCAATTAAAGCCAGTGCAGTTACCACCGATGCAGTAGCCCTATTTGCTAAATTGCTTCCAGCCCTCTCTAGGTGGCTGCCAAACTCTTAGTGCCCCTCAATAGCCTCTGGGCCATGGTATGATAGTGTGCCGTTGTCCCACTGCACTAGCACCATTAACGACTTTGCGCGGGACTCTTGAGCGGCCAAGGTGGTCTCTTCGCGGAGCGCTTTAACTGTGCCTACACAGCCGCGAGCTGAGTAGGTGGTGGTCTCAACGTCATGCTCACCGTTGTCGTACGCGCCAGCGTTGCTCTTGGCTACAGTGACAGTAAATGGTAGGCGACGTACCCTCTGACCAACTTTAAACTTATAATCCATGTTTGCTCTCCGTTAGCTGTGACTAAAGCCACTTTAATTTGTTACACGGAATACTAGCCGATGGGTACTGGAAGGATGGCGTATTCACAAGGTTCCCAGAAATTGATATCGCTGCTCTTAATCAAGCCTTTGCTGAGCGGGTTCTTGCTCTGCTGCACAAACAGGAACTCATTACAGATGACGACGTATTACAGATTCTATCTCAAGACCATACAGGCTGTTCGGTATGGATGAGTGAGCCCTTTCACGACGACGACAGCGAGCGCTCTGTAGCTCGCTACATAGAACGTGCTCCCCTCTCCCTTGAAAAACTCTCAATCCAGCACGACATCGTCATCTACACCACCAAAGAAGGAGTAACCCATGAATTCGATGCCCTAGAGTTTCTAGCTCTTCTCTCCTGCCAGGTACCGGCTCCCTATGAGTCCCTGACTAGATATTTCGGACGTTACTCCTGTAGGCGCCGCGGTGAACGAGCCAAGCTCTCCCCTACTCCTCCTGCTGAAGAACAAGAGAGCGCCTATCGGCAAGAGTCC
>JBKCMS010000030.1:0-43347 GCA_046300175.1 Pseudomonadota bacterium
AAAGCGCCTTTTTGCTCGCTGATTATCCTAAAAACGGCCGTTATGGCGGAACAAAATGTTGCAGCTGGCTACAAGTACAAATGATTTGGAAATTTTCGGAGCGCAACCTTGTCGCCGTCAGGGTGAGCACCGGAAATCCAACAGCCGCAGTGATTTTAGGCGGATGCGGCATTTTGGGACCCGCAACAGCCGTTTTGAGAAGTATAGCAGAGAGTCAACCGATACAAAAATCCGAGGTGCGCTAGGGTTTAGGTGAAAAAGCAAGACTCTCGTATATTCAATCGGTTGAGAGCTAAATGGTCTTTGAAAAGGGAAGATGGGTTAAGGAGCGAAGATGGCGATTACGGCTGAAAGCGGTGAGTGATTGGAGTTTTAGGTACGTGCCTGGATGTTTTTAGGATTAACTCCGAGAAAGTTAAACTCCGGGCGCTCTTTTAATCAGAGCTATCTTTTGCCTCTTTAGTTGCACTTGTTGACGTAAACGCGCGTTGAATAAAGCTGGGGGCGGCTGATAGATCAATTCCTGGAGGGTAACGACGGTGATCAGGTAGGTACTCTGCTATCGCCTGCACAGTACCTGCCGCACTACCGGCTGACTTATCGTCGCTCTGATCGCACGAGTGGATGAATTCCAGAGCTAAGTCGGTTCCAGCGTAGACTCCGGCTGCCGTCCATAGATTTCCATCACGAACATAGCGAACACCCTCTCGTACGGTTATCTCCGGATATTGCCGCAGATTCTCGAGGAACTTCCAATGTGTAGTTGCTATTTTATTCTTGAGGAGACCTGCCTCGGCCAGAAAAAGTGCTCCGGTGCACACAGAGAGGATATGCGCGCAATGTGCCCCGCGCTCGCGGATAAACGACATAAATACATGGTTGCGTAGTTGATCAATTCTTCCAACTCCACCAGGGATCACTAGGACGTCAAAATCTGGGCAATTATCGAATCCGTAAGTTGGGATAATCGACAGGCCGTGCGCACAGACTAACGGTTTGGAGTGTTCGGCAACGGTAAAAAAGTCGGGGCCCCCGGCGTAGGTCTTCCAAATGCCGAACATCTCCCAAGGACCCAGAAAATCGAGCTCCTCGACCTTGGGAAAGACGAGCAAGGCGATCTTTTGAGGACGACTAACAGGTAGGTCTTTCACGCTCTCTTCCTATAAAAGGCGTAGCCAGGTATCAAACAATGAAGCAGCTAAACGGTCGATAGACCGGTTCTAGAATTTAATCTTGCGCCGCGCTAATTCCGCAATTATATCCTCTACATCTGTATATCCCTCTGCCGCCAAGCTTGCAACGAGCTCGGGCGAGAGCCATACAAAAGGTTGTTCGTTTTGGGCCGTCTCTAGCAGTGAACCGAATCGCAGCCACTCTTCGCGATTGGTGACTCGGCACACTGGACCCAGCTCTCTGTTGTCGTTTCGATTTTCAGAGTGTTTTGATAGGAACAGGGGAACAAATCCCTCATGTTTCAACTCAAGCCCCAGGCGACAATCAAGGCTAAGACCACCCCCTTTGCTAGATAGTCGCAGGGCAGCGGTTCCGTGCCAAGGTGTTCTATGGATTGATGGTCCCGGCTGAATTGTGAACTGTCGGCAGTGCTCTCCTTTTTTATGAATACTTAGCCTAATACTGCCAGGAGCAAGAAACCCTACATCATCTAGCCCGTACTCGTTTGCTGCGGCTGAATTTGAATCGTAGGAAGCTACGTATTCAGCAGAGCCAACTACAGTCTCCCAAAGTACGCATCTCCGCAGATTCTCCAACTCCGGCATCTTGCGAGGCTCGTAGATAGCCTTGATGAACTCGACTCTAAATGCCCGTGGATCACTGCCCATGCTAGCTGACCATTCCTCCAGAGCAGGGTGATACCTGGTGTGCAGGATCGCCTCAAAGAGCGGAGTAACTTTCCCGGACAGATCATTGGCCTCTACCAAAGCCAACACCTCCTCGCGAGACGTTGCGGCCATAATTAGTTCTTTGATCGGCTCAAATCGGGCCATAAATTCGCTTAGCTTGGCCTGAAACACCGCACTGCGAAGCCGCAGGAACTCGGCCAGACGCTCCGGAGGCTGCTGCGCTTCCAATTCCTCGTGCGATGTTAGAGTCACATGGTCATCAATAGCCAGGCACGACGCAATCTCGGCGAGTACATCTCGGTAGTGTGCGATGTTGACCATCGGGTCTGTACGGCAACACGCATAACGTCGAGAGTCCTGGATCGCCAGTATCTCTATCTTTTGGTGATCGGTATACTTCAGGCCCGCTTCCAGCCATTCAACCGAACGACCTGCTCGCGCTAGAGCTAGTAAAAGAGAGGCCGCATTATCTCTATTGTGCACCTGATAACCGGCTAATTCTCCTCCGAGCGCCGTCAATGTGCGAGTAAGGGTCTCTTTGCCTTTGCGGGCCGTGCTGATCGCCTGAGAAGCTATCTCAAGTCCTGCCATTCTATTCTCAAGTGAATCTGCAGTGCGGCTAATGACGGTGTCTAAGAACTCACGAGCCGCTGCAGGAGACAATCCCGAAGTTTGTGCTGTCGCCTCGATAACCGAGATACAGGGCGCGGTGAAAGAGGATCTAACCAGCTCAAGTGATCTGCCGATTATCCACAGCCTCAGAAGGGTGCTGACCTCGCCGATATCTGGCGAAGGACCATCGTTTTTTGCTGGATTAGTATCACGGCGCGGGAGTATCAGGACCGAAAATCGTAGGTCCTCCCTGGTGCCTAAAGCCGCTTCAATCATATCTCGACGGTCGGCACGACCAGCCGGTGATGGAACCGAGCCTCGTCGCACCTGAGCATCGAAAAAGACCTCGGCGAATGCATGGGCGAGAGTCGGAGTGTCGGTCCATCTTCCCGCCTCCTGGAGTCGTGCTAGTGCGCGGCCAGCTACTTGCTGCGCGATCTCCTCGGCTAATGACTTGAATGCGGGGAGCAGTTTGTCGCGTATGCTGTCGAGTGGAGCTATAAGCGATCTGCCGCCAGAATATGCGGTGGGATCTTGCGGAATAAAGCCTCTATCGAGGATGGAGGCTATAAGAGTATGCGTGCCGTGATCTGTATTTCTCTCGTGAAATGACTCCGAACCGGTTTGTGTGGAAGTTGTTGTTGTTGTCATAGTCGTGTCCTAAGTGCATTTTTAAGGCGACAATTAAGCATCTGCGTTTTGTTTCAGTCTTGTCGGTTGCCGCCCTAATTCATGTTGTTGTTCTCGCGCCACCACGCGCGCAATTTGTTAATCCAGCGAGAGCCATTAGAGCGACGATGACTGACTGCCGGATTAATAATGATGGCTGCTACGGTGTCCGGCCGGTTGGCAGCCTAGGTTAGGGAGTAGGTGATACTCACGACCCCCTTTTTTATTCGGATCCGATCGATCGTCACGTTGCCTAATTCCGAGGTCGAGGCGACATGGGTTCCTCCGCATCCACGTGAAAGAGTCTCGTGGCCTACGAATGCCACCATCCGTGGAGCTTTGCCCTCCGGGGCTGCAATACCTAATCGTTGGGCATCGTCAGCAGAGAGGTTAAACTGCACAGTTGCTAACGGTTGGCGCTGTAGTACCGATAGTGATTGTGCTAGGTGGCTCTGCATCTCCTCAGCTGCGACCGAGGGCGGCAGCTTGTCTGCTGAGAACTGAATCCAGCATTCGCCGGGAGCGTGGTTTGCCTTAATCGGCTTGCAGGCATACTCGGAGAGCTGCATCACTAGATCGATTAAGTGTCCCGCTGTATGAAGCTTTGCGTGGGTCAGTCGAGATACAACGTCGATCTCCATTATTGCGGTTTCGGTAGCAGCCTTCGCCGGCGCGCCCAGTGGAGCGCAGTGATGCACGACGGTACCAGAAGGTAAGAGCTCAGCCCGGTCCACCGTAAACGTTGTGTTGCCAACGGTTATAGTGCCCCGATCCGATGGCTGCCCTCCGCCCTTAGGATAGAAAATAGTGTTATCGGTGATAATTCCAAGGTGTCCATCTTCCAGCGTCAGAACAGTAAGCAACCTAGCCTCGTGTCGAGACTTGTATGTGTCCTTTAGACACTCAAGCTCGGTAGCGGGCAGCGCGGATAATATGAGCGCACCTTGGTCTAGTTGGATTTCCTGAAATTCGTTCTCTCTGCTCATCATTTGTTTGCTCCGTTTATTCCTGACTGCTCGCGCCATGAGGGACGCAAAGTCGTTTCAGGTTTGGTGATGAGGATGGTACCCTGGCAGTCTGAATCTGCTGTGCTGAAAGAAAGTCAGAAAAGGGCGGCAAAAAAGCCGACCGAAGAGAATTCAGATAGGCCCTGCGCGATTGGTTTTTAAAAGGAATTGGAATTAGGCCGTGTAGCTGATTGCCCTTGAGAACCGGAGCCAGCCCTCTTGCACCTGTACCCTCAGAGCGGAAATCGACGAGTGGCGGTATCGCCGTCGACAGGGTAAAACAAGGGGTGGATGAAAGGTGCTTTTTGAACGGACGAGATAAATGGCTTCACCGGTAATGGCTCTAGGACTGATGAGTGGAACGAGCGTTGATGGCTCGGTTAGTGCTGCTATTATTAAAACTGATGGTGAAGATCAGGTCACACGGGTAGCAAACTATGAGCACACCTATGAAGATGCTACTGGTGCTCGGCCGCTCCATCACCTGATTAAAGCAGCAGAGATAGCCTACAGAGATGCGGCTGGAAACCAAGCCGCGGCAGCAGCAGGATATGCGAGCGCTTTAAGTCGTTACATGTCGGCGCTGGCAGCAGGTTCTCTAGGGGGGGGAACAGGTGGTGTGGATGTCTTAGTGCAATCGGTTTTAAATGGGGGCGTGCAGATTACTCTTGCCGACGTGGTAGAGCGGTCGACGCAGGCGCACATTGCAGCTGCCATGGCCATTCTCAAGAAAACAGGGGTGCAACCCTCCGAGATAAGCTACATCGGTTATCACGGGCAGACTGTTTATCACGATCCTTTCTTTAATAAAGTAACCATTCAGATCGGAGATGCACAGCTTTTTGCGGACCAGCTGAGAGTGCCGGTTGTATGCGATTTTCGATTGAATGATCTGGCTTTAGGGGGGCAAGGAGCTCCCCTTGCTCCTGTGTATCATCGTGCGCTGCTGCGCTCGGCAGGCATAAGGAGTGCCGCTTTTCTCAATTTAGGAGGAACAGCGAATCTTACAGTGGCTGGTTCATCAACCGATGATTTATTAGGCTTTGATACAGGCCCGGCCAATGGCCTGATTGATCGTTACGTCAAGGAGAGATTGGGTCTGGCCCTAGATCGAGATAGCAAGCTCGCTAATCAGGGGCGCGTCTCAGAGGCGGCTTTAGCTCGGTTGATTGAGGGAGCTATTGTTCTCAAGGACGGAAGAAATTTCCTTGATCTGCCTCCACCAAAGTCGCTTGATATCCGTGATTACACATTCTCTTCAGCGGAGTTCGATGCGCTATCGGTTGAGGACGGGTGCGCCACCCTCAACGCCTTCACAGCAGAGTGTATAGCTCGTGGTGTTGATTGGATACGCCACTTAGGATTGGAAGTTCCAACTGAGTGGTTCACCTGCGGCGGTGGGGTCTTTAGTCCGCATCTTCAGGCACAGATTCTAGAGCGGCTAAAGAGCCGTATTCCAGACGGTTTGAGAATCAGATCGGCAGACACTATGGGATGGTCTGCTCAAGGGATGGAAGCTGAGCTCTTTGCTTATCTCGCCGTGCGTTCGGTCCGTAAACTTCCGATTACTTTTCCGACTACAACCGGCGTGCGCCAGCCAGCGACCGCTGGTCGGACTGTTATGCCTCAATTACTCTAGAGCTTTAATTCCCGGGAGTGAGTTTCCCTCAAGGAGTGCTAGGAAAGCACCACCAGCCGTTGATATGAAGCTAAATTTGTGAGCTAGCTGCATGTGGTGGATAGCAGCGTCAGTATCGCCGCCGCCGACAACTGACATGCCGTGAGCATTGGCGATAGATTCACACATGTCATGAGTGCCCTTGGCAAACTCCTCATTTTCGTATGCACCCATCGGCCCGTTCCAGACGATCGTTTCTGCCGAGTGAAGAGCCTCTCGATACAGGAGGCTGGTGGCTGGACCGATATCTAGCGCCATAGTGTCTGCAGGAATTTCCTGAACTGGAACCGCACGACCGAGACCCTTACTGCTCAAGGAGGGAGCAACGACAACATCCACGGGCAGGTACACTTTACAGTCGCGTCGCGCTAGTGTGCCCAAAAGCTCCAACGCCTTGCCCGCGAGGTCTGGCTCGTATAATGAACGCCCCATCTGCAAGCCCTGGGCTGCTAAGAAAGTGTTGGCCATGGCGCCGCCGATTATTAGCTTATCTGCTTTTGATGCGAGATTAACCAGTGCTTGCAGCTTGCTGGAGACCTTTGACCCGCCGATAACAACGCAGAGAGGCTTCTTTGGATTCTCAAGTGCCTGGTTGTAATAATTGATCTCTTTCTGCATCAAGAGACCGGCAGCTTTCAGTTTGAACAGCTTAGGAACCCCCACCATCGAGGCATGGCTTCTGTGAGCTGTGGCAAAAGCGTCACTGATAAATATATCTCCGAGTTTTGCCAGTTCAGCGGAAAAATCCGGGTCGTTTTTCTTTTCGCCAGGGTTAAACCGAAGGTTCTCTAGGAGTAAAACTTGGCCGTTTTGGAGGTTGCCAGCGAGTTTGCTTACTTCTGGGCCTACGCAGTCTGGCGCGAGTATGACGTCGGTTTTCAGAAGCTCTGAGAGGCGTCGTGCTACGGGGCGCAGCGAGAACTTAGGGTCGATCCCGGTCGGTTCCCCCAGGTGAGACATTAGTATGGCTCGCCCTCCCTGTGAGATAACCGTTTCGAGGGTCGGAAGAAACTGTTTAATTCGATTGTCGTCCGTTATCTCTAGCTGTTCATTAAGTGGGACGTTCAGGTCAGCTCTAATCAGGACACTTTTACCCGAAAAGGAGAGATCTTGTAACTGCTGCATACGACTAAATTCCTGTTGGTTGAGATATCCAACTAGTTTGTACACCAAAACGAGACTCAAGTACACGTTGCAGCGCACGAACCCCGAACGTTTCGCTAGCGTAGTGTCCCATGAAGATCACCGAGCACTCAAGTTCTCGCGCTTGATGATACGCTTTCTGGGTTGGCTCTCCGCTGACCAGTAGGTCGATGCCCCGGCTCGCTACCTCTGGTAACATCGAAGTCCCAGCGCCAGTGACGATTCCTACAGTTTGAATCGTCTTCTTTCCGAAGGGCAAGACTAGAGGTGGTGATGTGACTCCATCACAACTACCAAGTCGTGTGGCTATATCACTAAGCGCAGTTGGTTGTTTAAGGCGTACTAGGGCACCTATTGGACTGCCATGGTACTCAAAATCGGGTACGATCGACTCGGCTTGAAGAAAGGACGAGGCAAGCTGCGCTGCGTTACCTAATACAGGATGGCCATCGAGAGGTAGGTGAGCAGCATAGAGCGACAGTCCCTTTGAGAGGCATAAGTGGGCCTTCTTTGCCCAGGGCCCGGTCAACGGTTCAACCTTGCCCCAAAATACACCGTGGTGCACAACGAGCAGCTGTGCGCCCAGTGCTATGGCCTCTTCGATCACCGATAGGCCGGAATCAACCGCAAACGCCACGTGTCTCACGGATTGCCCTGAGCTCTCTATCTGCAAGCCGTTCAGAGCTATGTCCGAATACTTGGCTACCTCTAGTTCCTGGTCTAGGAACTTAACAATATCGCTGCACGTGGGGTTGGAGTTCATCGCTCGATCCTTTTAGTTTATTCGGCACGGACTTTGATTCATGAATATAGCCCTCGTTTACCAGCACGAAAACCCTCAGAGCCTTGAGTTTTAGAGCGGGATCAACAAGATATACGTTTAACTGATCCCTACAAGCGGCGGTAGCAGGTTTTACACTCTGTTGTAGCTGTTTTTGTGATCATAGTTGATTTGTAAAATCCAAGTAACATATTGAAATTAAATGGGTATTGTCCTGATGATGAAGCATTGCTCTGGGCTGCACTAATCTGCTACCGTACCGGCGGTTGGCATTAGCAACCTATTAAGCGAGCAATCAGCAAGAGCTCGCCACTCGTCAGATTTTTTGGGGTGTTTTCATGGGATGGTTTACGCGGAGCAAGGCTCCAAAGCAGGTAGTAGAGAGCTCGGAACCGCTTCAACTGCCTGATGATATCTGGACTAAGTGTCCCAAGTGCGAAGCTATACTTTACACCAAGGATTTAAGGAGGGCTTTCGGAGTCTGTCCTAAATGTTCGCACCATTTTCGGCTAACCGCTAAGCAGAGAATTCCGATACTTGTAGATCGTCATTCATTCGTCGAATTAGACGCTAATCTTCGCTCAGTAGACCCACTGAATTTTAAAGATAAAAAGAAGTACAAGGATCGGCTTAAGGATACCGAAAAGAAGACCGGTTCGGTGGAAGCGGTGATTACAGGTAGAGCTCGTATCTTAAATATCCCGGTGATGTTGGGTGTTTTCGATTCATCCTTTATGGGTGGTAGCATGGGCTCAGTCGTGGGAGAGAAGCTCACTCGACTTATAGAGCTGGGGTGCGCGGAGAAGCGTCCGGTGATCATTATCTCGGCTTCAGGTGGCGCACGTATGCAGGAAGGGCTGTTCTCGTTGATGCAGATGGCGAAGGTGAGTGCGGCGCTGTCAAAGCTAGGACAGAACCATATTCCGTACATATCCATCCTAACGGATCCAACTACCGGCGGTGTAGCCGCCTCATTGGCGATGCTCGGCGACCTTATAATCGCCGAGCCAGATGCTCTGATCGGATTTGCCGGGCCGCGTGTGATCGAGGGAACGATTAAGCAGAAGCTCCCGGAGGGGTTCCAGCGCTCTGAGTTTCTTCTTGAGCACGGGATGATCGACCGTATTGTTTCTAGGACCGCCATGCGTGATGAGCTGGGGGTGCTTTTAAGAAATTTCGGTTTTGGAATCTGACCCCTTTCGCCAAGTCTTAAGTCTGGCTAAGGTTGACTCGTTATGGGTCGCATTTCAAGTTTCTTAAAGTTGCTTTCCGCTTGCTTCGTTAGTCACCGGTTGGGGTACGTCAGGTCGGCGTGTGCAGTAGCTCTCACGCTCTGTCTCGCACATTTGATATCTCCATGTTGCCCGCTATACGCGCAAGATAATCAGACCGTCTTTGCTGAAGACGATCCTAAGGTGCAGGCCGCGAAGCAGTTGCAGGTTCAACAGGCAGTCAAGCCGATAAATGTAGCACCTGCTGCACCCGGTCTTGATTTTCAAGCGCCTAGCATTGAGTTCAAGAAGGAACAGAACGAGATCGTCGGCAAGGGCGGAATCCTCCTGTCGGAGGGCGGTGTTCAGGTGCAGGCAGATGAGGCCGTCTTTAATACCGAGAGCAAAACGGGAGATGTAAAGGGTAATGTTCTGATCACTACCTCGTCTGGTGTTTTGGGTGCCGAATCAGCGAAGCTTAATGTGCAGAGCGAGACCGGGGATTTTAACGGCTTGGAATTCGATGTTGAAGAGGGCGGGTATAAGGTTGAGGCAGAGCAGGCTAGGAAGGTTTCAGAGTTTGAGTTCGAGCTAGTGGATTCCGATATGACCACATGCAGATGTCCCGATGGAGATAAGCCTTGGGAGGTCTCATCCAGCCGGTGCAATCTGACACAGGAAGGATATGCGCATGCCTATGGCTCTACGGTTTATTTCCAAGGGTTGCCTGTCCTCTACGCTCCGTACTTAGTTTTTCCCGTTAAGAACGAACGAGCTTCGGGTTTACTGCCGGCGCGATTCGGCATGGGCAACCGCGATGGCTTTCAATATGCTCAACCGGTTTTCCTCTCTCTTGATGATACAACAGGCTTCACGGTTACCCCATTTATAGCAACGCGCTCACGGGTTGGGTCGGAGTTCGCCTTTGAGAAGGTCTTTTCTCAGACTAGTCGCATGGACGCAGGCTTTACCTACTCCAATGAGTCTCTAAGAGATGGAGAGTTGCGCGGATTGAACATTAAAGATGTAGCCGAGCCATGGATCGACGACAATCGTTTCGGCGGATACTGGAAACAGCGCTGGGTTTCTGACGCCAAGGATCCGTATCCGGTAGAGTTCCTGGTGGATGGACGTTACACAAGCGATAATCTTTATCTGCGGGAACTCCCCGCCCCGGAGATAGGAGAACAGCAGGCTCAGTTCCTAACCTCGACCGCAGTGGTTCGTGGCACGGCTTTTGAATTCCTGAACCTTGAAGGAAGAAGCGAGTACAATCAGATGCTTCTTGAGCCGCAAGAGACCGTGTTCCAGCGAGTGCCTGAGTTACTAGCTTCTACCAGCAAGACGCTGCGACCTTTTGGCTCAAACCCCCTCAACCTGAAACTAGTAACTGGCGGCGATGTGAGCGCTACTAGCTTTATTCGAGAGGACGGATATCAAGGGTGGAGAACAAATCTGCACCCCAAGGTAGCCTTGCCTTTTCAGTTTTCCAATTACGTTCGCGCTCAGGTCGGCGCAGAGCTCTACGAGACCGGATACTCTCTTAGTGATGAGCAGTTGCCACCATCAAGGGAGAGCTTTTATCCCGATCCGGTACCAACTGCTAGAATAAACGATAAGCCCGACCCTGAGAATCCGGCAGCTACAGATGAGCGAAAGAAGGGCGAATTTGATACCAATAGGACCCTACCGATTTTTACCTACGGTATGGGCTCAGCGATGGAGCGGGTGTACGACCTCGACCGGGGTAATCTGCTATCACGGATAGTTAACCTCGGTGCGGAGAATGAGGGTTCAGAGCTTACGCGTCTAAAACATACCATAGAGCCTACGGTTCAGTACCGTTATGTGCCCGATGTGGACCAAACTGAAAATCCGCAATTTGATTCGCTTGACCGCTTCGCCCACCGCAGCCTCCTTTCTTACGGGTTTACCACACGGCTGTATGGACGATTCCACGAGGCTTATGAACGAACCCGCGAAGTTGAGGATCTCACTCGCACCGAGTCGACCCTGCCGATGTTTGACCTCGGTCAATCGATGCTCGATTTCGGTCGCGGCGCGATACTGGCTCCACTTGCTCCGGTAGACACGCGCGAGGGCGAGATTCGTGAGCTAGCGCAGTTCTTTGTAGGTCAGGGTTATGACTTTGTTGAAGCTCAGCGATCAGTGAAGCCAGAGGAATCAACCAATCCCTTCACCGACATAAAGACTGGATTTGTTTTCACACCTTCAAAATATACAGCGGCAAGTTTCGACTCTAACGTTAGCCCTGCTGATGGGCAGTTTACGAGTTACAATTGGGGTTTGGGCTTTCGTGATGACCGAGGAGACGCTCTGCGCGTCCGGTATAGCTTCGTGAACAATACGCTCAGTCAGGCAGAAGGTAATCTTGAATTCAAAATTACGGATCGTATTCGTCTCGGCACCTACGGTCGATACAGCTTTAGGGACTCCGAGTTTCAGGAGTCCCGCGGGTTGCTAAGGTTCTTTAACTCGTGCAAGTGCTGGAGTATCGATATAGGAGCAGGCCGTCGAATCAACCCGGACCGCGAACAGTTTCTGGTGTCAATCACGTTCGGTGGTGTTGGAGCGGTGACGCAGGGGATGAACTATAACTAAGAGAGCGTGAGCTAGGGCCTATCCGCTTCGACTGGGTGCAAGCGGTGCTGACGGCCTCCTCGACTAAAAAGGTGCCCCGAACCGGCCTTTGAGGCCAGCTCTGGACCTGGTAATAATCCGCCCAGTGCGCTAATGTTTCGAGGGTGTATTAGCCTCAAAAGAGCAGGGCTGGTCCTATAGTGATAGGCAAAAGTTCGTGCCAGTAAAACTGTCAGAGCTGTTGCTGAACATCACTCTAGATTGTTGTTTTGATTCGCATCGGCGAATCAATAGCTTTTTCAAAAAGCCGGTATTTCGTTACGGACTTTTGGAGAACGAGGTAAATTATCGCACCTGGCCAAATCGCTGGGCGGTGTTAGTCGGCCTTAACTGCTCTATTTAGGATTAGACGTAAGAGGGTGATTCTGTGAAAGTTTTGGTAACCGGAGCAGCAGGGTTTATCGGGAGCAATCTAGTCCATCTTTTGGTGCGCGAGCGCCCAGAGTGGGATGTTGTTGCGTTAGATCTACTAACCTATGCGGGTAATTTAAAAAACCTCGATTCCGTGCTTGCGCCGCGGCATAGAGTGAACTTTTCCAAGACCGACATCTGCGACTCAAAAGCGATAGGAGAGCTTTTTGTGCGCGAGCGTTTTGATCTGGTGTTTCATCTCGCGGCTGAGAGTCATGTAGACCGTTCTATCCTGTCTTCGATTGAGTTTGTGCACACTAATGTCATGGGCACTCAAGTGCTGCTTGATGCAGCTCGTCAGCACAGGGTGTCGCGCTTCGTTCATATATCCACTGACGAGGTTTATGGCTCGCTAGGGCCTACGGGCGCTTTCGTTGAGACGACTCCATTAGATCCAACGAGTCCTTATGCGGCATCCAAGGCCGCCTCAGATCTAATGGTACTGGCAGCGTGTAAGACTCACGAGTTAAACGCATCTGTTACCCGTTGTACCAATAACTACGGTCCGTATCATTTCCCTGAGAAGCTGATACCTTTATTCGTAACAAATGCGATGGAGGGGAAGAAGTTGCCGCTTTATGGTGATGGAATGAACGTGCGTAGCTGGGTTTATGTGACCGACCACTGTGAGGCTCTCCTGGCTGTAGCGGAGCGTGGTCGTGCAGGTGAGGTGTACAATATAGGTGGAGGAGCAGACGCGGAGCTACCTAATCGTGACGTGACCTTCGCAATACTTGATATTCTAGGTAAATCACACGACCTAATTGAGCGAGTAGGTGACCGGCCAGCCCATGATAGACGCTACGCAATTGATCACTCTAAAATCACCTCAGAGCTTGGATGGACGCCGCGTACCAAGTTCAAGCAGGGATTAGAGCAAACCGTGAGGTGGTTTCAAACCAATCAAGAGTGGTGGCGAGAGATAAAAAGTGGTGAGTATCGCGAGTTCTACCAGAGGAACTACGGTAATCGTATAGCTGCTCAGGCGAGCTAGTTAATTAAGATATTCGAGTAGCTCATAATTGGTTGCATTAGCATGAAGATTCTCTTGTTTGGCGGAAGTGGTCAGCTCGGTTTCGAACTTAAGAAGAGAGCAGCAGATCTTAATTTCACAGTGGTGTCTCCGGTAACAAAAGAGATCGACATCACCGAGGGTAAACAGGTAGCGAACCTTGTAGTATCGCTCAAGCCAGATGTGGTTATTAACAGCGCCGCCTATACGCAGGTCGATAAGGCTGAGGAGGAGTCCGAGCGCGCATTTGCAGTTAATGCTGAAGGAGTCAGATATGTTGCAGAGGCTTGTGCCAGGGCTGACACGCGACTCATTCATATTTCAACAGATTATGTTTTTGATGGCCTGACGGGGCGCCCTCTAAGGGAGGACGATCCGGTTAACCCGGTCAGTGTTTATGGTCGTTCCAAACTTATGGGAGAGCAGTTTGTTGCGGAGATTTTAGGCGATCGTGGCTTAGTTGTTCGCACCCAGGCGCTTTACGGTCAGAAGGGAGTAAATTTTGTTCACACGATGCTGAAGCTTTTCACCGAGCGTCCTGAGTTAAAGATCGTCGACGACCAGTTTGTTTCGCCGACGTGGGCCGGGTGGTTGGCAGAGGCCGTGCTTGATTTAGCGCGACTAAAGGTGGGTGGGACGCTGCACGCATCGTGCTCAGGAGTAGTTTCGTGGTACGGCTTTGCAGTTGAGATTCAGCGCTTAGCTGCGGATAAATTAGGGACACGAGGTGTTGATGGATGTCAGTTGGCGCGGATCGAGCGCACTACGGCAGCAGAGCTTAATCGTCCAGCCAAGCGTCCGGTTTTTTCAGCTTTTGATACCTCAAAGATCGCCCAAGTTTTGCGCCGGCAACCTCTGTCGTGGGAGGTGGCCTTGCAGCAGTTCCTGATCGAAATTGGTCTTCACGAAGAGAGGTAGCACGGTGAGTTTAACAAATCAGGATACCTTCATCATAGTTCTGGCAGGCGGACAGGGGAGTCGGTTCTGGCCGCTGAGTCGCTGCTCGCGGCCGAAACAGTTTTTATCAATGTCTGGCGATGGAGAGAGCCTAATTCAGGCAACGGTCCGTCGTGTATCTCCGCTGGTGGTGCCTGAGAGAGTTTTAGTAGTTGCCAGTGAGCGTCTGATGCCACTTGTAAGAGAGCACGTCCCTCATGCAGGCGTGGTGATTGAGCCAGAGGCGCGGAATACGGCTGCGTGTATCGGTTTGGCAGCAGTGGCAGCGGCTGTCAAAGATTCGCAAAGGGATCCGGTGCTCGTAGTACTACCTGCTGACCACGCCGTCAGTGAGGAACAGCGGCTTATCCGGGCGTTACAAGAGGCTATTGATATAGCCAGAAGCTCCGACTCTTTAGTGACGATTGGAATACCGCCAACAACGCCGCACACCGGGTACGGCTATATTAAGCGCGGAGAGCCGCTCTCTGGGCGGGCCTACCATGTTGATCGTTTCTTTGAGAAGCCAAACCTACAACGCGCCCGTCGATACCTAGAGCAGGGGGGGTACAGTTGGAATTCCGGAATGTTCGTGTGGCGGGCGTCAGTTATCCTCGATGCTTTTAAGGAGCATATGCCCGAGATGTATCAGGGGTTGGAGCTAATCAGGTGCGAGTTGGAGGCAGGACAGCAGCTCGGCGTAAGTCCTTCAATAAACAGTATATTTGCGCAGCTTGAGGCGATTTCCGTCGATTTTGGGGTGCTCGAACACGCTCGTAATTGTGTTGTTATTGATGCCGAGCCCTTTGGATGGAATGATGTAGGGTCATGGGACCAATGGGCGGAGAATTTTGTCTCTGATGAAAATGGGAATTTAATACACGGAGAGGCTGTAGTAATCGATAGCACCGGGTGTGTGGTGAGGTCGGAGGGGCGATTGGTTGCTGCGGTCGGATTAGAGGATGTAGTGATCGTCGATTCAGGAGATGCCATTCTGGTTGTAGCACGTGAGCACGTCCAAGACGTGCGTAAGGTAGTCGCTGAGCTTAAAGCCAGGGGACGCAAGGATTTAACGTGATTTAGAGGTGCCAGTCTGCGAAGTTATCATGCTGTCACAGTGGCCCAATGTATAAGGAGTGAAACATGACACAAAAAGTGGCGCTGATTACAGGAATTACCGGTCAGGATGGGTCGTACCTAGCGGAGTTTCTTTTAAGCAAGGGGTACCGCGTATGCGGAATGGTACGCCGTGCCTCGGTCGAGAATTTTGAGCGGATCAATCACATTAGGGGGAAGATAGAGCTATTTCAGGGCGATCTGCTCGACCAGTACTCTTTGATCTCAGTTCTCAAAGATGTGCGCCCGAGTGAGGTGTATAATCTTGCAGCTCAGAGCTTCGTGCCGACGAGTTGGAACCAGCCGGTTCTTACCTCTGAGTTTACAGCGCTGGGTGTCACTAGGATGCTTGAGTCTATTCGGTTGGTAGATCCATCCATTCGCTTCTATCAGGCATCGAGCTCTGAGATGTACGGACGAGTCCGAGAGACGCCGCAGAGTGAGTTAACGCCATTCTACCCTCGCTCTCCATACGGTGTGGCTAAGGTATACGGACACTATATTACAGTTAATTACCGGGAGAGTTACGACCTCTTTGCAGTTTCTGGTATCTTATTTAATCACGAATCGCCACGGCGAGGACTAGAGTTCGTCACTCGTAAGGTCACTGACGGCGTGGCTCGCATAAAGTTGGGGTTAGCTAATGAGTTGCGTCTCGGTAATCTTGAGGCTCGTCGTGATTGGGGTTTTGCCGGCGACTATGTGGAAGCGATGTGGTTGATGCTCCAACAGAAGGAAGCCGATGATTATGTTATCGCAACAGGCGAGACGCATACTGTCCAGAGGCTGGTTGAAGTTGCCTTTGAGCACGCTGGGCTCTCGTGGGACAGATACGTAAAACAGGACCCCAAGTTTTTACGCCCAGCTGAGGTTGATCTGCTGATCGGCGATCCGAGCAAGGCTCAGGAGAAGCTTGGATGGAAGCCGAAGGTTTCATTCGAAGAGATGATTCGGATGATGGTCGATGCCGATGTAGAACGCCTCTCTTCATGCCGATAGTTGTCTGTAATGAGTAGTTAAGTATGCGTTCTCTTGTCCTAGGAGCGGGTGGATTTGTAGGTGGGCACCTGGTCGCACACCTCCTGGCTCAAGGGGACCAGGTGTTCTCTGGAGTGCAGTTTCCCGGTAGCCGTGCTGTTGCTGGACAACAGCTAGTGGTCGACATTACTGATTCAAACTCAGTAGCGAGAGCTCTTGATTTGGCTCGGCCTGATGTGGTGTACCACTTGGCTGGTATATCCTTTGTTCCTGAGGCTCAAGAGGACTTTGAGCGGACTCTTAAGATTAACGTGACGGGAACCGCTCATGTGGTTCATCAATGCGTTATTTCTGGTGGAGTTAAATCGCTGGTATATGTAAGTTCAGCCGAGGTATACGGTGGTGTAAACCCGGCTGATTTGCCGATACGGGAAACGCTGGCGGTTAATCCGAGCAACAACTATAGCTTGAGCAAGAGAATGGCGGAGCTTGCAGTTGAGATGTATAGCCGCACAGGAAATATAATCTGCTCCATAGCCCGACCATTTAATCATATTGGACCCGGTCAAGATAAGCGTTTTGTTACAGCCAGTTTCGCCCTTCAATTAGCTCGAATAGCCCACGATCGAGCTCCTGCCGTCTTACGTGTTGGCAACCTCGATGCCAGACGAGATTTTTCCGATGTGCGCGATATAGTGCGTGGATACAGATTATTAGCATCCTCAAATGGCGGCATCTTCAACCTTGGCTCTGGAAAGTCACGAGCAGTACAGGAGGTGCTAGACACCCTTATAGGAATATCCGGTATCGCGGTAGCGGTGGAGCGTGACCCGGCTCGACTGCGAGGGCCAGAGGTGCCGGAGCTTTACGGGAGCTACGAGTCTATCCGCAGTGTTTGCGGCTGGGAGCCCCAGATTCCGTTCGAGAAGTCGCTAGAGGATGTGTACCGTTATTGGTACAACGCGGTTGCTACCGGGGCAGTTGATTAGCTCGTCTACGATTTCGAAGAGTAAAGAGTTGGGTCGGCCAACTGCATCAGCTTCATCGCATCAGGAGCATCAAGTATCACCTGTGAAGAGTTAGGTCCTACGCCGATGATTCGTAGCTGAGGAAGATTAGCGCTGGCCCAATTCTCAGTGCCATAGGCGCATAATACAGTCGCAGCAAACATGTTTGCTACGTATCTTTGTGCCTCATAGGGGAGCCGTTTGAAGCTGCGGACGGAGGAGATATCCTCGTTCCAGCTTGGGCAAGAAAGATATACTGGCGTGCAAGATTCTCGAATCGAATCCTGCTCTGGCATATTGCGGATGATCTGGTCCTGAGAATTTCTGTACGCGTAGCAGATCTGCAAATTACCATCCCATCCGGGTTGCAAATTTGGATTTCTAGTCAAAACATCAATCTTGTTGATCACCATATCATCAAAGCCGCCGTAACGGAGAACGAAACCCTTCTCCACGGCGTCGAACCAGCCTACCATCCTTTGTCGTCCGGTAGTGACACCGAATTCAAATTTTCTTAGATGGTTACCAAGCGGATGTTCTTGACCCATCTCGGTAAGGAATAGGTGATTGCCGACTTTGGTATCGTATGCCTTTGCCACACCAACGACGTGTATTCCACCGACTGGTGTATGGCCAGATTGAAAAAACTCAGGGGTATAGGTGTGCGAGGCGGATGTATTAGGTTGAAAGCCGTGCCGCTTATCAAGTATGTAAGACTGGCCGAATTCACCGACCACTTTTTTATTGAAGTTTTTACAATTTAGGATCTCATCTGCGATACTTCCGACGTTTGGCTTTAGTCGGTTTGTGGCTTCAAAGTAGGCATTTATAATCTTATCCTCGTTGAATGTAAGTGGGTCTACGCCGCAGAAGCGGGTTAGGTCGAAGTCATCACGAGTGAATAAGCCCGCATCTATTGATTCTTTGTTGGCGCGTACTTCAGCCTCGGTCAGAGTGACAAAAAACTGCTTCCAGTTTTCCTGGGTCAGGTTAGAAAATGAGAGCACCTGCTGTTGTGAATTTTTGATTCTGTTCCTTAGTTTGGATATGAACGCAGCATTATCGCCTTCTATATCTCCATAGTATACTGCCTCTCTCAGCACCTCTTTGCTAAAAGCTGGTCCGATGCCCTTGCCGGTAGTGCCGATAGGGACCTCACGACTAGCCTCCTGAGCGAGATCAAGGAGTCGGTCAGTTATATCGCTGATCATGGTGCGCCGGTCGATCAAGAGTCGGCTAAACACTTCGTACCCTTTGCGTTCTAGGGCACTACCTTCCCAGTGAAATTTGAGTGGATCAGCCACAACACCTCGTCCAATTCCAAGGATTGGGACTAGCGGGTCTGCAACCGCTCCTGGGAGCAGGTTAAGTTTGAGTCCATCTACTGTGTGGCCTGAATTTGCGCCTCCGTTTACCTTAAAGACCATGCCGACTACGCCAGGTAAACCGGTCTGTGCCCTAAGAATTGCGGAGATATCAGGAATTGTGCGCCCCTTTCCCTCGTCCCCTGTACTGATGCCGGTTACTGCGATGTAATTGTGTGTAAACGGCCGTAGCCCCCTGACCTGCGTGCCCATCTCCAAAAAAGGTAAGGCAGGCTGTTTCTGAAAGGGTTCGAATTGGGAGGGCGCTGAGGTTTTAGTGATCATAGAGTGTTCCGCTTAAAGAAGGACAAGAGGTGGTAAGGGTAATTCAAAAATAAAGTGGCTAGCAATAGCACCGCGCGATCTCCTCGTGCCGGAGCAAATCGATACAGATTACGACTGATTAGAGCCTATAGAGCTAGGCTTAAATGATTTGTACCTACTCGCTGGGTAGAAAATTTGTGGCTCATTCTCAAATAGCTTTATTCGTGTATGAAGCGCAGGGCCAAATCAAAAAATTGTTGAGAGATGTTATCTGATTTTTATGTGGCCTATGGCGCCCTAGATGCGGTCTAAATACTGGGGTCCGGCATCCTATTTTAGGACCAGGATGTATGCGGAGGTCCTATGAGCGAAGTACTTGAGCGGGTAATGCTAGTAGAGCCCGATCTGAGTAATCATGGTAATCGCTACGGGTCGCGTGGGAACGTGGCATTAACCTTTGTTGGAGCGGACCAAAATGCGCTAGAAGCCGAAGTCCAGGAACGCAGGCCTCAGGTAATTCTTTTTCGGGTTGGAGCACGGCGAACGCTTAACCGACAAATGCTTACAGATGTGAGCATCACAGCAGGGATAGTTCCGGTAATAGTCGCTGTACCATCAGGATCTGTCGCGGAAGCTGTGCAAGCGATCCGATATGGTGCAGCTGATGTGATCGAATACCTGCCAGCATGTGGCCTAAACGGTGCAGATCTGATCGGTCTGCTAGAAGATTGGTGGGGACGTAGACTGGAAGAGGCTCGTAGCGTGCGCACTGCTGCGGTCGATGGCAGTTTGCAGGCAACTTGTCGCCTTATCGGTAAGACCGGGGTCATGCGAGCGTTAATTTCCGATATAGTGGCGGTAGCTCCGCGGGACACCACACTGCTTATCACCGGGGAATCAGGGACTGGAAAAGAATTAGTAGCTCGAGAGATTCACGATCGCAGTCCTCGGTCTATCGGACCGTTTGTGGCGATTAACTGCGGGGCCATTCCGGATCAATTATTTGAATCAGAGCTTTTTGGACACGAGCAGGGAGCATTCACCGGCGCACACAGACGTAGAACCGGGTGTATTGAATTATCGCATGGAGGAACCCTGTTTTTAGATGAGATAGGAGAGCTCAGTCTATCGGCGCAGGTCAAGCTCTTACGTTTTCTGCAAGAGCGAGAGATAGTCCGGGTGGGCGGAGGTAAGCCGCTAAAGGTAAATACACGGGTCATAGCTGCATCTCACCAGAACTTAAGTGAGCTGGTGTCCAAGGGTAGGTTCAGAGCAGACCTGCTGTATCGAATTAACGTGGTTAACCTATCATTACCGCCCTTAAGAGACCGCACAGAGGATATTGGATTGTTGATCCAGAATACCTTAGAACGTATGGCGCCCCGGTACGTAGGCCGGAGGCTGAAGTTTACGTCTGAGGCGCTTGATGCTCTCTCTAGCTATGGGTGGCCAGGAAATGTAAGAGAGTTAGAAAACGTAGTCGAATCGCTGTTGGCGCTGATGCCCGACAGCCTAGTTAAAGCTCAAGATCTTCCAGAGCGCATTGTTACCGGGAGCCATTCGCAGCCCGTGCGGATTACTGTTGAGAAGATGGCCCCCAAGGTTGATTTCACTGGCGGACGACTATTCGGGGAAGCTCGCAGGGAGTTCGAGATAGAGCTGATTGTTAATGCGCTTGAGCGTTCCCAGTACGTGCAGAGTAAAGCCGCGAAGCTACTCGGGATCAGCCGCCGTATCCTAAAGTACAAGATGGATAAATTAGGTATAGTGAGTGGGCAGGGCTCTGCGTTCACTTCTTGAACAGGGAATCGAGGGCAGCCAGAGCAGCAGCAGATGTTTTCGATGAGTGAGAGCTCCTGGTAGTTCTAGGAGTAAAGTATTCACACCTATTAGCGCGCTCTTTATCCCGCACCCACTCAGCAGCGCTCTCCCTGCACTCGTGATGAGCATTGGGATCATGAAGGTCGCAGTTACGACAGACGTGCGCATCGCGGTTGCATGAGCTACAGGACTCGCGGAAACCAAGGGTCTGTAACGAAGGTACCTCAATTTTTGAGGAGCAATGGTAGCAGAAAATATCAGAGGCCATAACAAGCAGTATACGATTGGTCTAGTGAAGTGGAAAAGGCGCTACAAGTTGTTTCGGAACTAAGATGATCAGGGCAGCTCAGGACTGTAGAGAGAGTATATAAAAAAAGCCCCGTTCGTCTGCATGAGATGCTGTTTTAGGCAGGCGGAGCGCAATGTTTATGGCAGATATTCCGAGCAGCAAGGCATCATAAGATTATTGGTAGAGTTAGCGGTCATCACTGACTGGCGAGCTACAAAATTATGCAGAACTAGCGGTATTAGTTGGATTAAATAGCGCCATAGCGTAAATTGTTGTCCCTTTTGCGATCGCCAAAAATGTGAAGTAGTGAGCCCGACAAATGCTATGCCCTGCAGTTTGGTATCACAGAAAGAGGTTGTGCATCCGATGGGTTAGCGTGAAGATACCGATGCATGAAGGAACTATTGATGAATCAAACGACGCCTGAATCTAAGGGCCAAGCGGTATTTGATGAGGCTCGAAAGAGGGTTTGGTTCTCTGTATCCGAGCTGCGGTGGCTGGGTAGAGTTCTAATCTCATCGGCCGATCGGTTTTATTGGGATAACGGCTTTTCGAAAGCTGCATCTCTTGCCTATTCATCACTGCTCAGCCTCATTCCCCTTACTGCACTTTGTTTCGGTATCCTTGCTGCCTTTATGACAGGCGGCGAAGAGTACATGTCTCAGATACGCGAGTTTTTCTTTAAGCAGTTCGTCCCAGGGTCAGCAGCCCTCGATGCGTTGCTACCTCTCATTGAGCGCTTCAGTAGCAAGATGACTTCCATGTACTTTATTGCGGCATTGCTGGTTACCTCGCTCCTGCTTTTAAATTCGATCGAGTACACGCTAAATCAGGTTTGGCAGGTCTATGAGTCACGAGGAATAACCGACCGAATAGCGATTTTCTGCGCGATAATAGTTCTCTTACCGGTGTTTGCGTTCTCTGGATACTACACCAGTACTAAAGTCGAACCGTTATTTGCCGACTTCGGTCTGCTCAGTGGAGTGTACCACGATACAGTGCCGTTTCTGATCGATTGGTTGGCATTCGTTATGCTCTATTACCTGGTTCCTAAGGCGCCAGTGCGATTCGTTTCAGCGGTATTCGGAGCTCTAGTTGCTTCTCTGCTCTTCGGACTGGCCAAGCATTGGTTCGCCTTTTACATCATCGAGTTTTCCACGTATGAAAGGGTTTATGAGTCGCTCGCTCTAGTCCCTATATTTCTGATCTGGCTGTACGTATCGTGGTCAATCGTTCTGTTTGGGGCCGAGATCTCGTACCAGGCGCAGCATCTTCCGCGTAGTGGTAAGCTCTGGACCCGGTCGCTAATGTCTATAGGTGATGGGTCGATGCTGCTCGCTGTGCAGAGTCTGATTATTGTCGCCAAGGCATTTTCGAAAGGCCAAAAGATACCAAACGAGTTGGAGATCGCCGAGGCGTTGGGGTGTAGCTCCTTGGTGCTTAAATCTAGCCTCGATGCGCTTGAGCAGTCAGGGATTATTATGCGTGGTGATTCGAGGGATATGCCGTTGCTGCTAATGAAGGCCCCGGAATCGATTACAGTAGCAGAGATACGTGAAGCAGTCTTTAAGAAGCGCGAGGCGATGTTTCTAGGTAACGAAATATCTAGGTTGTACGATTGCTTCCGCGGTGTAGAGCACCCGGGTCGTATGTCGCTTAAACAGTTATTGTCAGACGAACAAGGAGCAAAGAGTGGCGATTTATCAACGTCAACTAACTAATGGATTATGCGTCATAGTCGAGGAGATGGAACATGTAGAGTCCGCTTCATACGATCTTGTCATACCAGGCGGACTGTTATCAGACGATGAGGGACGCATAGGGGCAAGTATTGTGTTTTCAGAGCTAGTTTCGAAAGGAGCCGGTGATCTAGACTCTCGCGGGCTCTCCGATGCTTTTGACAGCGCTGGAATTCGCCACGGTGAGGGTGTTGGTATGGACCGCTTCTCACTAAGTGGGTCTCTAGTTGCAGGTGGTATAGACCGTGCTCTTGAACTGGTGGAATCGATGGTTCGCCGGCCGAGATTGCCTGAAGAGGATATTGAGCCGATACAGAGCATCTTACTGCAGGATTTAGAGGCGCTCAAAGACAATCCAGCACGTCGCTCGATGGTAGAGCTGTCAAGGCGATTCTATCCGAAGCCATACAATCGTTCGTCGCTTGGCGAAGCAGATGGAATTCGAGCAACTGATAGAGTTGAGATGCAGAGTCTGCACGCCAGATGTTTTAGGCCGGGAGGAGCAATTCTCTCCATAGCGGGTCGGGTCGATGCTCAACGCATTTTTGCCACGGTAGAGGAGCTTTTTGGTAGCTGGCAGGGTCAAGGAGTAAAAACCCCTCCCTTTGGAGCAAGACCGCCACACGATTACTATCATATTTCGGAGCAGTCGGCACAGTCTCAGATTGTGCTGGCAGCTCCGTCTGTGAAGTTCTCAGACGAGCTTTACTATGAGGGTAAGCTAGTAGCGAGTATTCTCGGCTCTTCAATGTTTGGAAGACTATTTGTGGAGGTGCGCGAAAAACGGGGGTTGTGTTACTCGGTTTACGCAAGACACAGCTCGACTAATTTGTATGGGACGATCTCTGCTTACGTGGGTACTACGCCGGAGCGAGCGCAGGAGAGTGTTGACGTTCTTTTGGGGGAGCTACAAAGGTTGCAGGGCACGATCACGTCGGACGAACTAGAGCGCTCGCGCACCAATCTAAAGGCCAGTTTGATTATGGGAGAGGAGTCTCCAGGTTCTCGTGCTGGTTCTAATGCCAACGATTGGTGGTTGCTGGGACGAGTTCGCGGACTTGCTGAAATTCAGGCCGGTATAGATGCCGTAACCTTGGACTCAATTGACGAGTTTTTACGGCGCTATCCCTTTAGGCCGTGTTCAGTGCTGACGCTAGGGAGCGCCGCGCTCAATGTCGATTTGGCAGTAGTAGGCCAGTAAGTGTAATTAAGGAATGGAATACCATGGCGAGTGAATATAGAAAGACGGAGCTAAGCAACGGCCTAACGATACTAGGAGAGAGTAATCCTGCTAATGTGAGTTCAGCTATCGGTTTCTTCGTCAAAACCGGGGCACGCGACGAATCGTCGGTAGAGTCCGGGGTATCGCACTTTTTAGAGCACATGATGTTCAAGGGGACGCAGCGTCGCAGTGCGCTGGACATAAATTTTGCGCTTGGAAATTTGGGCGCGCAAGCTAATGCGTTTACATCAGAAGAGAATACGGTTTATTACGCAGCGGTCATACCGGAGCGATTTGCTGAGATGCAGGAGCTGCTCAGTGATATGATTCGTCCAGCACTAGATCCGCTAGAATTTGATACTGAGAAGAAGGTTATCCTAGAGGAGATCGCGTTATATCAGGATCGCCCTCAGTTTTTTCTCTTTGAGAATGCTTTTAAAGATTACTTTGGCGCTCATCCGGCAGGTAATTCAGTCCTGGGGACGCATGAGTCTGTATCAGCTCTTACCCATGAGCAGATGCGCGACTATTTTACCCGCAGGTATGCTCCCTCTAATATAGTGCTGGTAGCCACCGGAAATTTTTCTTGGGATTCTTTTGTGGCAGACGCAAAGCGATATTGTGGTGCATGGCAGGGCGAGGCGCTGCCGCGTCGCTGCCCGCGATATAGTGGTAACGTCAAACAACGCACATTCACCAAGGCAAACCTTAATCAGGCGCATGCAGTTATGATCTCAGAGGGTGCATGTGCGCAGGATTCAGAGCGGTATCCCATGGCTCTGTTGGCAACCATGCTTGGCGATTCAACTGGTTCTAGGATGTATTGGGAGCTGATCCATACAGGTTTGGCCGAGAGTGCCGGGGTTGATAGTGATGAGCGTGATGGTGCGGGGTGTTTTTCAGCTTATGTAAGTACAGCACCGGAGAATCTTGACCGAGTGCTCTCGATTGCTCGAAAGATTCTGGCGGAGCCCATGGAATTTACAGATAGCGATCTTGAACGCGCAAAAGCGAAGATTTCGGCACGGATTGTGCTCGACGGCGAGCTGCCGATGGGGCGTCTGATGGCGCTGGGTATGGAGTGGGCATACCGCAGAGAGAGTACGCCGCTATCAACAGTCATAGAGCGGGTGCGCTCAGTGTCGAGGGCCGACATAGAGACCGCTCTAGAAAAATTTCCGCTTTCTACCTGGTCGGAGTACTTGCTGCTACCGCAATAAAGTGCGGAGCCTCAGTTGAAAGAAGAGACTATAGGGCGGAGCTCGAAACAAAGCTCATCAACGTCCGCCTTAACCGGTATGAATACGCCCATAGTGATACACAAAATGCCGCGCTAATACCACGGACAAGGCTATTGCCGTACCTCACTATAGGTTGATGTGTTGATTCGCATCCGTTAATCAATAGCGTGGTCAAAAAGCCGGGATTTGGCAACGGGCTTTTGGAAAAAGTGATAGTAGCGATCTAGGAGTTGAGGACTTCGTACCCTAAACGCTAAGGCTAGTCGTCATCCTCGTCTTCGTCGTCGTCTTCCTCTTCTTCCTCATCGTCCTCTTCTTCTTCTTCTTCTTCTTCGTCGTCTTCGTCGTAATCGTAGTCGTCTTCGTCAAGGTCGATGTCCTCGTCCTCATCCTCCTCGCTCTCGTCCTCTGACTCCTCTGACTCCTCGGCGAACACCTCGGGCGCTATCTCCTCTAGCGACCCAGTCAGGGCCGATATGATCGATGCCAAATCCTCAGGTGCACAATCCTCGTTCTCAATTACTGATTCTACTGCGGCGCGCACTTCAGTCACGAGGGCGTCTTCAAGATCGCTGGACTCCTCATCCTCATTCTCATCGTCAGCATCGTCTTCATCAGTTCCAGGTCCGTACTCAGCCTCAAGGTGCTCTTGCAGCTCCGCGAAGCCCTCTACCAACTGTGTTAGTGCTTCTACAATTTTCTCTGTTGCCTTAGTGCTCATACTGACTTGTCCAAAAAAGTTCCTCCGATACTGTTGTGTGGAGGATAATATACTTCACGTTTTCTTTTAATGCTAAAACCGTTTTAGGTCCAAAATCAAGAGGTAAGTGACACAACTTATTCACTCCGTATCTCTTGACATCGTTAGTGCATTTTTAATGTTTTTAGGACACAAGGTTGTGTCTATACTCTCTATGGTTAACACGATAGTGAGTTCTGAGCTTTGTGGTTAAGTTTAAAGGCGGTCGATAGTTGCTCAGGTTACATAGAGGTCGTAGCTACCAGGAGGGTTTGTGAATCTAGAAATGTTAAAAATTTCATTAAATGAGTGGCTACGCCTGTGTGGTGTAATTTGCTGTGTTGTTTGTGTGGGGTGTTCTTCGGTAGGGGATCTCAAAGGCTCACGACGGGGATTGGACGCTGCTGGTCAGAGGGTTGTACAGAATCCGCTCTCGGCCCAATTACTCGACTCTTCACAGCTTGCTTCAGTTAACTCGATAGCTATCGCAGTGCCATCGGTAGCTACATCCGGTGCAGCTGGGACGCTCTCTGCGGATGATGCCGGTCAGGTAATCGAGCAGGTAGCCCGTGAAAAGATGACGCTGAAGATCATAGCACCACCACAGGGAGGCAGAGATGGCGGCAAGCAGGGTGTGTTGGATGGGGCAGATGCCGTGCTCAAGACTGAAATCTTAAGGTTTGATCAACGTCAGGGGTCGGCAATAGGCGGCGAGCCCGCCGTCGTTTCATTCCGCATGAACCTAGAATCCCGTGGGCGACGGGTGCCGATGTGGACTGCACAGTATTTTCTCAAGCAGGAGGCGGTCAGTGAGAATTTATTGCGTTTGGGAGAGCGAGTAGGGCCATCAGGCCTTGGGGCAGGTTGGAGCAGTGCGCAGGAGGTCTTTAAAAACGGGGTAAATGCAGCGCTGTCCAACCTTAATGCCGAGCGCGAAAGGCAGTTTCTGGTCAAGGATCGGGCCAGGACGTATAGGTAGAAAGAGGTTTGTTTTTAGAAAGATTCCCTCTGGGTGAGCTGCTTATCTCCTGCTATCCTTGTTCTCGACGGGGCCTTTAATGCGGCATTCGAGCTACCCCGACGATGAGAGAGTTGTACGATGTCTGCTGTGCAAAAACGCCGCCCGGTAACTCGGGCCAAAAATCAGAGGTCAGCGAATGTGGATGCAGTCAAAGGAAAGACTGCCGTGCGTGCCCGAGCTTGGGTGCGCGATACCCTTTCAGTGCTTCTATTCGGATTTGGCATCTTTCTGCTGCTCAGCCTTACGTCTAACGCCTACCAGGTATTGGACAAAAAACAGGGTGAAGTCATTTCCAACGTCATGGGCCACGCTGGCCACGTGGTAGCTACCTTACTTTTCAGCACCCTGGGTGTATCATCGGCGGTACCGGCGGTTGCGCTTGTTTGGATGGCGATTTTTAGGCGAGGTGGCGATTCACAACGACCAAGGCTATATCCGGCGGTCGCAGTTGTTCTTGCGGGCTGTCTGCTTGTGGCGGCTATCTCTACAGTTACCGCGACGGTGGGTTCACCAGCAATTAGTGGGGATGTAGGCGTTTACTCATTACGCTTCTTTAGCGGCTGGTTGGGAGTCGCTGGCACTACTATGGCTATGGCGCTGGTCATGGTTGTCAGCTGTGCTGTGCTCTTGCAGCAGTCAATCGGAGATGTGGCCCAGGCATTAAGAATAATCGCTCAAACATTACTTGTGCTCGTGGCGGTCAAGCTACCTGTTTTGGTAACTAGAGCAGCCTTGGTAATAACCGGGGTCTTCTGGGGAGTGATGCAACGTTTGCTATTTGCGATCAGTAAGCTTTTTGTTTTACGGACACCCGAAGATGAGGTTGTTGCAGAGCGTACCGCCCGAACAGCAAAAGCAAAAAAGTCAGCACAGCAACAGAGCTGGACTCTGGATGATTCTTCACCTTCTAGTCAATCAGGCGTGGATTCAAGGCCAGTTGCAGGCGGGACAGGAAAGGTGGTTGTAGAGCCTGTAGTTGCCGAACGGTCGGACCCGATTATAGTTAAACCCAAGGTGAGAGATGCCGCAGAGCTCAAGACTCTCCGCTCTGCGCCGCCCTCCAAGGCCAAACAAGAAAGTGAGGTCCCAGCTGGAGCAGTGCCGCAGTTTGAGGAGTACCAGCCGCCGGATGTGTCCCTGCTAACACGCGAAGATGCTCAGCAGATGGGGGAAGATGATGATGAGCTTCGGCAGAAGGCTGAGCAGATTGAGTTAAAACTAAGAGACTTTAATATCGCTGGCAGGGTAACACAGGTGCACCCAGGTCCGGTAATTACCCTATTTGAATTCGAGCCAGCGGCTGGAGTAAAGGTCGGACGGATCGCCGCACTCCAGGATGATTTAGCGATGAGCTTAAAGGCAAGCAGCATCCGTATAATCGCCCCGCTTCCTAAACGTGGAACAGTGGGCATTGAGGTACCAAACAAACATCGTGCGGTTGTGCGCCTTAGGGACTGCCTTGAAAGCCAGTCCTTTACATCAGCAGAGTCAATATTAAGTGTTCCACTAGGCAAGGACACCTACGGTGACTCTGTCGTGGTAGACATTGCTGCCATGCCTCATTTACTGATGGCGGGAGCTACTGGTACCGGTAAGTCGGTATCTATTAATGCTCTGTTGCTGAGCTTGCTGTATCGAGCACACCCGGCTGAGCTCGGTCTGATATTGATCGATCCCAAGGTTCTTGAATTAAGTATCTACGAGGGGATTCCGCACCTGCGAGTTCCTGTGGTTACAGACCCGCGTCAGGCTAAAGGAGTTCTTAGCTGGGCGGTAAAGGAGATGGATCGCCGCTACCGTTACATGCAGAAATTTGGGGTCCGCAACATAGATGGTTACAACAGGGTAGTTGCAGGTAAACCACCGATCGATGCCGGCGAACCGCCTGTTAGCACTAATGCGGTGCAGATGCAGATGTTTAACGACAAGGCACCGGAGCAGATAATCCCCGAATCTGAGTCTGATAAGGTGGTCGTGGATTCGATTGCACCTGAGCAACTAAAGCCGCTTCCTAAACTAGTAATTGTGATCGATGAGCTAGCCGACCTAATGTTGAGTGTCGGTAGAGAGATCGAGGAGCTGATAACCCGTCTAGCTCAGAAGGCTCGCGCTGCTGGTATTCATCTGATTGTGGCAACACAACGACCCTCTGTTGATGTAATTACCGGTTTAATAAAAGCTAATTTTCCGGCGCGTCTATCCTTTCGAGTCTCCAGTCGTATCGACTCGAGAACTATCCTCGATTCTATGGGAGCAGAGAAGTTACTTGGGAAAGGAGACATGTTGTTCATGCTCCCTGGAGCGGTGCCCCTTAAGCGCGTTCACGGTGCCTTTGTCTCGGACGCCGAGGTGCAGAAAGTGGTCACTGCTCTAAAGAGTAACTGTGCGCCACAGTATGACGAAGCCATTATAGAGGCGTGCGATAAGGCGATGAATGAGGGGACGGGTGATCAAGAGGGGCGCGGTGGCGAAGATGGAGCTGATTCGGAGGGAGACTCCGATCCTTTCTACGATAGGGCAGTACAGCTAGTAGTAGAGAAGGGTCAGGCTTCGACGTCAATGATCCAGCGAACCTTCCGAATAGGTTACAACCGCGCAGCTCGAATAATCGAGATGATGGAGCGTGAAGGGGTGGTTGGCAAGATGGATGGGGTCCGACCACGAGAGGTTATAGTACCGTCCCGTTCAACTGAGTAATCACAAAAGTTGAGGAAAGAACCTGATTTCCGGTACAATGGAGATAGGAGTTGAAATTATGACAGGCAGCAAAGATGACAAACCTAAGGGTTCGCTCAAAGAGGGAGCCGGGCAGTTAGGCAGCGGCGGAGCCGGGTCATCGATCCCATTACTTGAGAGGATTAAACAGACTCTCGCCAATACAGCGCCCGACAGGTGGGAGCAAGCAGGAGAGGAACTAGACCCAAATAGGAGGTATCAGAAACCTCAGGATAACTGGGAGCAGGTTTTTTGTACTGATACAAAAACCGGGGTCCTTGTTCTGAGAAAATCAACTCCGATAACGAGCAACTTCTATGGTGGTGGGTATGTGTTTGTCGAGGCTTCGGAACCGAGATACCTAATCGAGCTTCGTAGTCGGGGCTGGGCGCCTCGTATGTTGGTGGATCCTTCCTACCGAGCAGCCGGTGTAGTTGATAAGGGTTACCAGGTGCTTGCAGATGGTAATGTGGCTCGGCAGCTCTACCAGGAGGTGCAGGTCAGCGTTCGGAACTACCGTGAAAGTTTGAGACGCGATTTCAATGACCTGGTTCAACGCCTTATATCAAATATACACGAACAGATACGCGGCACTGCAGCTGAGGATTGGAAGCCAGTCGATGGAACTGAGCAAGGCTTTAACGGCTACTGTGCGGATGTAAACGGCATGTCAGTTACTGTGTGGACGGTAGTTAGGGATTTGACGGCTGGTCACGGTATGTTCTTCTCTAAATATGGCCTGCGCTGGGATTGTCGTGACTCTGCGCTGTGCAAGGAGTTGTTTACACTTGTTGATGAATCAGTAAGGAGTGCGTCGCTAGAACAGCTGGGAAAAGTCCTGGAAGACATGCTTTAAGAAAGAAGTTCGTAAAACATGCGCAAGTCAATTTGAAAAAAATAGCGCGCAATAGCGGAGATATCGCAATGTTGGATTGCCAAAGCTGCGCCGCAAAAGGCGGCCGTTTTTATTAAGATTTTGTCTTCAGCCCAGTTGTGTCAACCCGCTAGCTGTTGCTCGACGAGTTTTGAGTACTCGTTCTCAAGGTCAACAAATCGCGAATTGAGATTGACCAGGCGCTCATTAGCGTTCTGATAGTCGACGATAACATCGCGAAGCTGAGCGCTGGCCTGAGTTAGGGCATTAGACAGCTCGGTGAATACAGCCTGCTGATCGCTTGTCATCTTAATTTCACTAGCCATAGCATCGAGAGTGCGAAGTGATTCAGCAAGCTTCTGTTCAAGAGATAGAGATTCGGCTGAGAACTCGCTGTACTTTGCCAGAGCCTGGTTGATGGCTGCCTCGTCGTCCTCTCTTAGAGCCCGAAGCTCCTGCTGCTCCTGCTCGCGAGCCTGAACATCGACTCGCGTCTTGTCGACTCGTTCGGCTAACGATGCCAGAGCTAACTGCTGCTCTTCTACCGCCTTCTGGAATACGCCGCACTGCTCAAGTAGGTGTTTGACCTGGGTCTTTGAAGCAAATGCATCAATATTGCTGAGGGTCTCGATCAGCTTAGATTCTAGTTGGCTAGATTCCTCTCGCAACAGGGCCGCCTGCTCGTCGCTTGCTTGAAAGCCTGCACGCCGACCAAAAACGTATCCAACTAATGAGAGTGCTCCCGTCATCAAGAGGGTTACTGCTAAGATGGCTACCGCTAGGATTACAATATTCATAGGCACACTCTGATCCTCGATGGTAGCACAGTAAGTCGACTGGGCAAGGGTCGAAGTGAGCTACTGCGCACACGCGGTTCGCACGCAGAAGCCGGCGTTTTTCTGAGTCGCTCCGGGTTTGCAAGGCACTGACCGTATCTGACAAGAGAAACCGGTCGCATCGCTAGGAATCGCCTGATTGGTGTAGAGTGAAAGGTATCCAATTATCTTGGAAGTCTGTGGGCCCTTTAGCGTAACGCGGATGGTCAGGTCGAGACCCTCAAGCTCCCCTCCAGAGAGGACCTTTGCACCCCCGCGCACTATTCCAGATCCCAAGGAGCAATCAAATTGGCCGGAATCAATCGATAAGCGCCCCTCGGACCTTATTGTCGCTCGGATATCTACCTGCCCATCGTCGAGCCGCGGAATTCCAGTGATTGTCTGAACAGCCGAGGGCGGCTGAACGCTCAGGCCGTTTATTTTGAGTTGGTATGTTGCATCAGTGTCCCATACCTGTCTCACGGGGTGGTTAGCCGCCGTGACGGATAATTCCCCCCGCTCCACCCCAAAAGCCTGTAATTGAGGGTGTTCGTTTAAAATAATCTTTTCAAGCGATCCAGAAATCAACGGAGAGGTGATCAAGTTCGTGGCCATAGCGCTGAGCTTTCCGCCGTATACTGAGGCGTCAACTTTTGCAGAGGTGGCTAAAGCAGAAATTTGCACCCCAGCAGATGCCGTTACGTTCTCCAATCTAACTTGGAAAGGTAAAGAAAGGTTGCCGAGCATACCCCCACGAGAGATCGGTATGGTTAACCAGCTCTCCACCCGACTCGCGGACGCTCCCAAAAAGCTTCCCTGAAGGTCATCTACCTGGAGCCGGATACCCTTAGTTTGCAACCGAATAATCTCTCTCTCTCCGAAAAATTGAATCGCTGATGGGGTAATGCCAACTGCCACCGCGACTAATATCGCCAGGGTCAAAGCTATAATCCGACTCGTAGTCATGATTCACCGAGAGAAGCCACACTAGCTCATTTGGTGATCGCCTCGAAGCCGCTCACTTCAAGCTGCACCGCCAGGCTATCTCCAGCGCCTTGTTTATCAAGATTGATCTGAGAAATCAGCATCGGCTGTTTGCCAGTAGTCACCGCCTTTAGAAAGGCAACTAGGTTCTCATAACTGGCGGTCTTAAATTTCACTAGGAAGAATTTGCTCGTGTACTTACCTCCTAATTGAATACCCTGCCGAGGAGTCACTTCATAGCTTCCAGCTGCCTGCGCTTTATCCTTTAGCAGCCCCTCAAGATAAGAGAGGGGATCTGCTGATAGATCCGCTTGGCTATAAAAAGAATCGATATCTTTGCGGCGAGATATAAGTTTTGAATATCGGTCTAAAATATCGGGAGTAACTGAGTACGTGTTTTGTAGCGACTCGATCCGCTTTGATTGCTCTGCAAAGGCGCTGACGACCGGTTCGATGAAGGTCGGGTATACCACCGTCACCCCTAGAAATAGCACAGCGATACTGCCTATAACCTTCTCTCTAGAGGTTCGTTTTTGCCAAAAATTTCGAAGTGATGAGCCGATAGTCATCTCAAGTTGATCCTATGATGCCAGGGTGATAGTCACCGAGAGGTTGAAGCGATTGCCAGTTCGTGGAGCCGCATACTCGACCTTAGAGAATATATCTTTACGGGCCTCAAGAACCTTTATAAAACGCTCTATTTGAGAGAGTTCAGCGGCATTACCCGATATCTGAATTCGAACTCCTGAGACGCGCACAGAGGTAACAGCGATGTCACCGTTGGTTGGAACGCTCTTGATCGCCTCAATAAATGCGTCTGATGCGGTGACCTTAGCTCTGGATCCAAAGGCACCGAGCTCATCAGAGAGCTTATTAACAGAATCCATCAAGTTTTCTCTAACTCTCTCGGGCTGATCGGGGAAAGAGGGGATGACGGCTCGTATTCTTGTTATTAGATCGTTTTCGTAGGTACGTATTAGGTAAGCACGACTAGCGTAGATGAGTGTTGCGGCAATCGCCAAAGCGAATAATGCCCGTATTACCGCTCTTCTAGTTCCGACCAGAGCACGGATAAACTCTGCCACGCGTGGGGTGAACGATAGGTCACGTGAGCGGAAGTTAGAGAGTGGTTGGGTGGTCGCATCATCATGCGCAAACACTGCCCCTAGAGCGGAGATTCCGACCGCATCACTGTTTGAATTGAGGATGTCGGCTAAGGGAAGGCCCTCAAGAGGTCGACCAAATAGTTGATGAGTATTTGCACCCTTAACTTGGCGGCCGAGCAGGTATACCTTCTCAATTTTGGTTCCATATCGGCGCTCGGTCGAGGCCAGTATGAGTTTTAGCGCAGTGAATATGTGCTGCAGGTTCTCTTGACGTTTCTCTGGTGACACAGCGGAGAGTATCTGGGATGCGTACACAGAACGCTCAGCGCGTACTTCGCCATTTATGTACACGGCGACGCAATACTCATCGCCTCTGTTATAGACGATCGCTGAGTTTGGAGCGAGAAAATCCTTGGCCAGTTGGTATACAGCACCTATTGCGCTCGATGGAACGGTCAAAATGTTAGGCTCTAGACCAGCCTCTTTGCAAAGAGCCAGGACGTTCTGCACAACTACTCGAGGCATGATACCAACGTGGACGTCAAATTGTTGGCCGGTGTTAGAGGTCTTTGCCTGTCCCTGTCCATCGCCGGTAGCGCCAATTGGCGAGTACTGAACAAAGAAAGGCTCTAATTCAAAGGGAACCACGTCCTGAACCTCAAGGTCGATTATCCGGTCTAGATTGCGCGGGTCTGAAAAGGGTAGATCCAGGTTAAGCGAGAGGAAGTCGTGTTGCGGCAGAATGACCGTAGTAGCGGTCCAATTCGGGGGTAGCTCCTGAACGGCTGAGCGTAGTGCTGAAACGGTATCGCTGATGGTTACCCGGTTACGTTCAAGGAATTCGGCTGCACCGTCGAGCATCTCAGTCGGAGAGCTAGCCTCAGCTCCAACCGCTTTCTCCTGTCGCTGACCTAAGGCACGCGCCAGGTTAGGGGTCTTTAAAAGTTCTTGGGAAGCAAAAACAGGTAGCGAAACCAGACTACGGTGTAGCACCGACACCTGGTTACCCTCTACCTGGGATACGGTCAGCTCACACGGCTGGCAACTTAGGTCTATTCCTAGAATGCACTGCATGTCAAACAATGTACTAAGCCCAAGTCTTTGGGGCAAGCATCTATATCTGATAACGGTAGCAGGTCTTGAGGGTGCCCTATTGCTAAGGGTTAGTTTTTTCGGTGTACCGTAGTCAGTCGCTGTACTATATATGACTGGTTTGCCTGGATACCAGGGGCTGCCCGTGTGAGACCCTCTGTTGTTGTTGGTAATATCAGTGAACCGATTAAGTGAAGTTATACGTGAAGTATGCTTGGGGATAAGGAGCGAACAGTACTTGCAGCGAGTTGCCTTGATGCAGACCTCTCAGTTGATGCTATTGCCGAGATCACCTCGCTTAAACCTCACGTTGTGAGGCGAGCAATACAATCGATAGAGTCATCTGGTATTGTACAAAAATTCACTTATATTGACGTCTATCCCCTGGGCTTATTTTATCTCGAAGTGCTTTTAAATTTTCAGCCAGGATACCCCCACAAGCTCAAGATAATCAATTATTTGGAGAGCTCGCCGCTGGTCTCTTATATTGAGCAGACCTCGGGACGTTTTGAATATAGGCTGAGCGTCATCGCTCGCAATCCATTTGAGATTAACAGCTTGTTTTGCGAGATCGGCGAGCGCTTTCCTCAAGCTCTGGCAGAGAGGAGGTTGTTGTTGACCGAGTCACTAGTCGACTATTCTCTCCGCTTTTTGGCTCCCCAGCTAAAAGGCAGACGTGCTGTTGGGTTTGGGAACAGACGAGAGAGAATCGACCTAGACGAGCTTGATCACGCTGTTCTGCAGAAGCTCTCGCGGCCAGGAGTCCGAAATGTTACCGACTTAGCCCGTGCGCTTGGCGCTAAGGCGTCAACGGTTCAGTATCGTCTCGATCGACTCAAGCAGGGCGGTGTCATAGTCGGCACGCGATATTTCCCGAATCTATTTAAACTCGGCTACCATTTGTTTGACATTCACGTACAAACTAAAGGTTTATCGCAATCGATAAAAGATACAGTTGAGGTATTTGCTGATGATGAACCATCGGTGTATGCACTGCTTCGCTGTACAGGCGAGTGGGAGTTTACTATGTGCGTTGCTGTCAAGTCAGGAGAAGCGATAGACGAAGTAACCGACAGATTATCAGCGAGGTTAGGACAAGATCTTCAGCGAATAACGACACAGACGGTCGTCAAGCATATTAAGTTATGTTTCTATCCACTGATAAATCCGGCGTAAGTGGATTTTAAAAAGGGGCGTTGACGGGACTGTAAGCCAAAAAATCACTATTCTCAGCCTTATCGCTGAAGAGTGTGCTTAGGGTAGAAACCGAGACCAAAAGCTTGAGCCGCCCGGTTCGCTATTAAAGGAGTCGATGTTTGCGGCCTTGGCGTCATGGCTGTGGAGGTCTGTGCCAGGATGCAGCGGACATGGGACTTCTGGTTCTGTCCCACGTACAAAAAGCTCCTGGACAACTGAGCTGCTTGGACAGTTCTCGGTAGCGGCAGCACTAGACTCTTGATCTATTCGGGTGAAAACAATCTCCGGAGGAGGAATAAAAGAGCTGGCACTGATATAAGGTGCAGCACACGCCATAAAAGCTCCCCAGATCGGAGCAGCAGCAGCACCGCCGGTTAAATTCATGGGGGTATTGTCGTCGAATCCTACCCAGACACCGACGCTTAACGTAGGAGTAAAACCTATGAACCACGCATCGCGAGCATTGTCAGATGTGCCTGTTTTTCCTGCGGCAGGGGCGGTGAATCCAGAGGAGCGCGCTGCTTTTCCAGTTCCGCGATCAACAACACCTTGCATAATATCTGTGAGTACGAAGGAGGCAGCTTCATCAGCTACTCTACGCTCTCCGACGGGAGGAGCGCTTAACCGTTCATTATCTCCATCGAGAGCAGCACTGTAGAGTCTTGGCTGAACATACACCCCACCATTAGCAATCGCACCGTAAGCACTGGTAAGGCGTAACAGGTTTGTATCGAGCGCTCCGAGTGCCAAAGATGGTACGGCGTTAAAGCTTTGCGAAGAAAGTTGAAAGGCCTGCATGGTTCGCTTTAGAGCTTGCAGGCCCACCCGTTCAGCGATGTACAGAGCAGGCATATTCAGCGAGTTCTCTAAAGCGTATCGAATAGTAACAGTGCCACGATAGTCGTGATCGAAGTTTTCAGGGTTCCATGTCTTCTGTCCCTTTATCCGAAACTCCATCGGCTTATCGTCTACCGTGCTGATTGCGGTGGCTACCTTGTAAGAGTTCAGAGAGGCGTCGAGCGCGGTCAGGTAGAGAAATGGTTTCACCGTTGAGCCTGCCTGTCGGGTTGCTTGGCTAACTCTATTGAACTGACTAGCGCTGAAATCACGGCCACCTACCCATGAGCGAATGAGGCCTGAGTAGGGCTCTATAGCCACAAGTGCGGCCTCCAGACGTCGGCCTCCCTTGGTTAGGCGTGGGTGAGCAGCCTCTAAACTCCCTAGTCCATGGCCGATTGAATCCTCGGCGCATTTCTGGAGTCCGAGATCTAACCCAGTATGCACAGCAAGCCCAGAGCTGATCGTTGTATCAAGATCGATTACATTCGAGAGCTCAGATTCAAGGGCTGCACTGAAAAAAGGAGCAAGTCGACGGTGCTCCTGACGTGGAACGGTAGCGATCGGTCGAATTCGAGCGGCATGCCATTCAGCCTCGGTTATATGTCCGTGCTCTCTCATCTTTAAGAGTACGGTGTCTCGTCGCTCTTTGGCGCGCTCAGGAAATCGACGCGGATTGTAAACACTGGGGGCCTTAATTATACCAGCTAAAGTTGCTGCTTCATCAATTCTGAGATCTTCGAGTTTTTTTCCAAAAAAAGCAGAAGCTGCCTCTGGCATTCCGTGAATGGCAACAGCCCCCTCCTGACCGAGATAGACCTCATTAAGATACAGCTCCAGAATCTGTGGCTTGGAAAGGTGACGCTCAATGCTTAGAGCAGTGGGGATCTCTTGAAACTTACGGGAGAAAGACCGTTTCGGGGAGAGAAAAAGGTTTTTAGCTAATTGCTGAGTTAGAGTGCTTCCTCCCTCCACTAATCTAAGAGCCAATAGATTTCTCATCGCCGCCCGGCCGATGCTAATTAGGTCTAGCCCGAAGTGACGATAAAAGCGTTCATCTTCGATAGAAAGGACCGCCTTCTGAACTTGTGCAGGTATGGCAGAGAGCGCGACAAAACTACTTGCTCGGGTATCAGCAGCTCCTATGTACGAAATCACCTGAGGCTCCACTAGTACCTTGCGAACCCCCTCTGAGTCTTCACGCCACGGGACCGTATCCTTACGTGCTGGAATGAGGTCCCCGGCGTGATCTGTGTAAGCACGTACATAGATTGCAACCGCAGACTGATTAAGAGTGAATTCGCCCGGTCGAGAGGGCGCAGAGGCTACCTCTGAATACCGACGCTCTGTCAGTGCTAGGCGCACCATTGAGGCATTACGTGCGGAATAACTGCCGAGGCGGTAGATGAATCCTGATAGATCGAATGGCGCTGAATAGATCACCGGCAATCGCGGGTTATGAACTGTACTAAGACGCGCGACTACCTTACGGTCGATCGAGGCCCAGACAACATAGACCCCGCAGACTGAGATGACCGAGAGAAATATTATCCACCTCAGAGGCCCACGGTTCCGAGGCCTTGAGGGAGGTGGCTTGGCGGTTTTCTTGCGGATTCTTGGCTTGGCCGAGGATCGCGTTTGCTTTGGCCGCCTAACGGGCTTTTTTGGCTTGGCGCTAGGCTTCATAATTCAGAAGATACCGTGCCTTTAGCCTCTGCGAAAGGATGTATGATCCAAAAGCAGCGTTTATGGGTCTCAAAAATAGTCCGTGTGCCGTCGGCGATTGGGCCTAGGCGGCTGATAAATAGGCGCTGGTCCAGAAAACCAAATATTGATTTAATAGTGAGGGCTAAGTGGAGAAGTGTTGAGACTTCGGGCCGTGTTGCGACAGAGTCGTTCAATATCATGCCTTTTTTATGGATGTTGTTGCCGGGGAGCAGTGGCTCTGTCGCCCGGCTTCTGTGTGAAAAGTGGTGAATTATGATCAGTAGGCTGCGCGGAACGTACGTTGAGGCAGAGGGCGACAGCATAATCCTAGATGTGCACGGGGTCGGATATAACATAACCTGTACCAGCGCCCTTTTACAAAGTCTTGAGCCGCTACGTGAGTACACCGTATGCGTGCACACGGATGTACGCGAAGATGCCATCCGGCTTTTTGGATTTCACTCTCAAGCTGAGCGTCAGGTGTTTCTGTTGCTCAATAAAGTTTCGGGGATGGGTCCACGTTCGTCGTTAGACGTTCTGTCAAATGTTTCTATTCGAGAATTACTACGCGCAATTGGGGCGGGAGATGTTCAGGGGTTGATGAAAATAAAAGGGGTCGGCCGGAAGAAGGCTGAGAGGATAGTCGTCGAGCTCAAGGATCTGGTCGGTTCGATGGCCGATGAGCGTGCTGCGGGGTTGCGAGTAGGCGGCGAGTCAGGTGTTACATCGGGCTCCGCAGGACAGCCTGTTTCTTCAGACGCGGTTGCCGCACTTGAGGTGCTCGGTTTCGCCCGCCGCGATGCAGAGATTGCTGTCGCCAAGGCGGCTGAGTCAGGTTGGGCACAGGGGGAGGTCGGCGACCTAGTCAGGGAGGCCCTGCGGTTTGTCTAGGACGTGTCTCGAATGTAGCTTGAAGGCTAACTAACTGAACTAACTGTGTGTTTCTAGGGCCTGTTATCCACTACGCATAGAGGTTACTATCAAGCGAGTGTCGGAGTCCCAATCGGGGCTATTCGATTGCTACCGGATGGAACGCTGGCAGATGTATCGGTGTAGGAACGCATGTCATCGGATGATGAGTTAGAGATTTGGGGTGAGGGCGCTGAGGCGCCGATGTCGAGTGAGTCTAACCTCGCACGAGCTGAGGGGCTGGGTGACGATGAGGCCCTGGTAGTATCGTTGCGCCCGAGTCGATTTGACGAATATGTTGGCCAGGATCACGTAAAGAGCAACTTGCAGATTGCGTGCAGCGCTTCTAAGCGTCGAGGGGAGGCTATGGATCATGTGTTGCTCCACGGGCCACCGGGACTGGGTAAGACGTCTTTAGCTAGGATAGTATCTGCAGAGCTTGGAGTAGGGTTCAAGAGTACTTCGGGACCGGCGATTGAACGTCCGGGGGACTTGGCAGCGATCCTAACCTCTCTCTCTGATAGGGATGTGCTGTTCATCGATGAGATACACCGATTATCACGGGCGATAGAAGAGGTGCTCTATCCGGCGATGGAGGACTTTGAGCTAGACATCGTGATCGGGCAGGGACAGGCGGCTCGGTCAGTAAAAATACCCCTGAAGCCCTTCACCCTTGTGGGAGCAACCACCCGGTCAGGCTCATTGACATCGCCGCTGCGAGATCGATTTGGAATAGTTCATAGGCTCGATTTTTACTCGGTCGCGGATCTCGCCCGTATTGTCAGTCGTTCTGCAGCCATCCTCGGTATCCAGTGTGACGAGGATGCTTGCCAGGAGATCGCCTCGCGTGCCCGCGGGACGCCACGGATTGCCAATCGGATGCTCAAGCGGGTCAGAGATTACGCAGAAGAGTGTGCAGGAGGGGCAATCACGGCATCGGTCGCGGCCGAAGCGCTTGAGCTTCTTGAGATCGATTCGTTGGGGCTTGATCGTACCGATCGTGCCCTATTGACCTTGATCATCGATAAATTCGGTGGCGGACCGGTAGGCATAGATACCATATCGGCAGCGCTGGGCGAGGATCGTGATACGTTAGAAGATGTATTCGAGCCGTATCTTTTGCAGGAAGGGTTTATCTCTCGTACCAAAAAAGGACGTGAGGTAACGGACCGAGCGTACAAGCATCTGGGCAGGACTGTTACGCGCAGAGACTCGCAGCGTGGTCTGTTTGAGTCACAGGATTCCTAGCGTTGGAATCTGTTCAAATAGTTCGGAGTATATATGCATTTTGGTTCCGCACGTTGTTTAAGGGGGATATCGGTATTGCCGCTGTTCTGGCTGATCCTCTCCATTGTTGACGTACAGTGGACCACTCCGAGTCAAGACGCGCTAAACATCAGCGCTTTGGGTCGAGCACCCGAGATACTTGAATGTTTAGAGGAGTCCCGCAAGGCGAAGCTGCGCTTCGAAGTGCGCCTGTGTCGTCGTCGCTCCGGTTGGATTGATTTCTGCGAGGAGCCGCGCAATGAGTTACACACTGTCACCTACGATGAAGTTACAGAAAGCTATCGAGTGGTTTCTGACCGGCTTAACGACGAGCAGGAGCCGATAGCGATAGAGGTGCCATCACGCTCCGAAGCTGTGCGACTGGTTGTATCCTTGGAGAGGCTACCACTAAAGTTCCTCATGCGCGAAGAGTTAGATATCGTGCAGCACTCCAAGGCCTACGTGCAAGTGCGTACGGCCTTTACCTGTCGCGGTAACTCATCGCGACCTTTTGCTCACATATCGCGAATTTTAACCTTTGGAATACTAAACAGCGTTGAAGATCAGTCAGAGTGGGATGACTTCCCTCTGCACCAAAGTCCGGAGGCGGCTCAGTAGCCGAACGGGAACGATGACCAAGCGCCTGGCTACTCGCACCAAAACAGCTCTTCTAATCCTCTCTGCATTAGTTCTAGTAATCACTCTGGCTCTGATCATGAATTGGCGCACAGAGGAGGAGGCGTTTCTTAGTAATATAGCTCTTTTTTCCCTGATAAATCTGAACATTCTAGCGCTGCTGGTTTTGGTGGTGTTGGTAGCCCGCAACGTAATCAAGCTTATGTTCGAGCGAAAAAAGGGGATTCTTGGAGCAAAGCTGCGTTCTCGTCTGGTAGCTTCCTTTGTTCTAATCGCCTTGATTCCAATGGGTCTATCGTTTGTGGTCTCCAGCGGTATAATCCATCAAGCGGTGCAGGGATGGTTTAATACACAGGTGGAGGCGCTTGTTTCCAGCTCGCTTGAGCTGGCTAGACAGTATGTTTCCCAAGCGAAAAGCTCAGTGCGCGGTGCCTCATGGCGTGTGCACAACGAGCTGGTACGAATGGGGGAAGGTATCATTCCTGACTCCGAGCGGGTACGCGGAAAGCTTGAGGAGTTGCGACATTCAAACGACCTGTATTCAGTACGGATCGTATCACGAGCCGGGGATGTTCTGAGCGAGGCGACCCATGCAACAGCAAACGTCGAGTCGTTCGCCGAGCCGCCGGTAGATCGAGATGCGGTGACTCGGGTTACTTCAGGAAATCCGGTGCTAAGAATCGAGGAGCGCGGAGCAAGTCAGTTTGTGCGCGTCTATCAACTTTTTGGCCAGACGGTTCTCGTTTCAACGTACCGTATGAATCCGGAGATGGTGCACGCACAAGGAGTGGTTAACGATGCCTACAATCAGTATGGCGACCTAAAGGTTGTTAAGGAGCCGCTGCAGGCCAATTTCTTCTCAATCCTAGCCCTATTTAATCTACTGACTCTTTTCGGAGCGATTTGGGTCGCATTTTTTATCTCCAAACAGATTACCGGTCCGATTCAGGCGCTCGCCGAAGGTACTCGTAGTATCGCTCGTGGGGACTATAGTTTTAGTTTGCCTCAGCCTATTCGTGACGATGAAATCGGGTACCTCATGTCCTCGTTCAATCAGATGGTCTCCGATCTACACCTTTCGCAGCAGGAGGCCGAGCGTCGGGGTCGATTAATAGAAGCGATAATCTCTAACCTTGGTGTTGGGGTAGTGGCGCTCGATATGAACAAGCGAGTTACAGCGGTGAATAAGGCCGCTCGTGGACTACTGGGGATTACCTGCGCTGAAGATACCTTGCCTGGTCATCAGCTCTCAGAGGTGGTGCCAAGTGAGAGGTATCGCGAGCTAGTTGGGCTTGTTGATGCTCTTGAGTCCGTTGACAGCGGAGATCGGACCCGAGCTACGGCTGAGGTTGAGGTTAGGTTCAGGCGCGACTCTCGCGAATTGCTAGTGGTGTGCACCGCAGGACGCATAGAGGCTGGTGAGGGAGCATCGCTTGGGTACGTTCTATTGCTCGACGATGTGACCGAGCTATCGCGTGCACAGCACTTAGCAGCATGGCGAGATGTTGCGCGGAGAATAGCCCACGAGATCAAGAATCCACTGACCCCGCTGCAGCTATCGGCCGAGCGATTGGAGCGACTCTTGCAGTCTACCCCTGCATCTGGAGCAGCTCATGAATCAGTTCGCTCAATAGTAGAGCATGTCGAGATTATCAAAAGACTCGCGAACGAGTTCTCCGAGTACGGTAGAATGCCCACGGCGCAATTTGCGCCATCAGACCTGGAGGTGCTGGTTAGCAGCGCCTATGAAACGTTTAAGGTTAACAATCCGGATATAATTTTTTCTTGCGATCTGCAGGGTAAGACACCGGAGATGCTGCTCGATCCTGAGCAGATTCGTGGAGTGCTGATAAACATACTGTCAAATGCCGTAGCTGCTGTACGCTTGAATGATCCAGAGGGACGTAGCCGCTCGGTGGCTGTCAGTGTGTGTTTTGATCGGATGCGAGGTTGCGCTAGGATCGAGGTGGCTGACTCTGGACCTGGTATAGCAGCAGGTGACAAACATAGAGTTTTTGAGCCCTACTTCACCACCAAGAAAGGGGGTACGGGACTCGGTCTTGCTATAGTTAGCTCAGTTATCTCGGATCATCAGGGCACGATAGAGATATTTGACAACTCGCCGCGTGGCGCGCGATTTGTTATCACTCTTCCGCAACATCCGCACCCAACCACGCTCAGAAAGCTTGGCACCTGAGGTCTTTGATGGGCTCAGAATGGAGTTATACGCTGAGACTGAATACCCCTTTTTTCGTAGTTTTTCACCCTGGTCTACTGTACAATCATGGTTATGAGTGGCCCCATTAACTACGGCGTATTTGGGCGCGACCGCAGGGACAATCAGGAAGAGCCTGCGGCTTTTTCAAGGTAATAAATCGCTATTTTTCCGCTCTTACATCGCGGCAATGAGTTCTGTTTTATGGCC
>JBKCMS010000031.1:0-2885 GCA_046300175.1 Pseudomonadota bacterium
ACGCCTCGTGGTGCCTCCATTAGCGGAAAATCATCGGCCGTACCCTAAAAAGCCGCCTAAACTACCTCCCCTCAAAATTCCGTCTCTTCTTTAACTCTTCGAAAATTGCACGCACCGACTGTCAAAATCGCCCGTAAATACATAGCTTGCTGATATAACTCGAAAATTAATTGATTTTCCTATCCTTAATTGATTTTCCTATCCTTAATTGATTTTCCTATCCTTCACTCGTAGGTTGATGGAGTATATTCACCCGTTGAAAGTTCAGCGCAGAGCCGCGCAGCATCGGTCACATTACGATCCGCAATAATAACGTGCGCGCCGTTGACGGTGAGGATCCGAACGATCTCCTGACCGATTCCGCCACTGCCGCCGGCCACAAGGATACGTTTCTTGGCGATATTGAGAAATGACATTGAGGAGTCCTCGATGGTTCGCGTGTGAGACCGGGTCTGGTTGAAGTCTCCCGGTGCCCCGTTAGATTCCGTCCCTGGCAGGGATAATAGCAGCCCAAGGGGACGCTTAAAAGGAGTGGCTTCACTCAGCGAATCTACTTGAGATTGCCGAGGTGCCGTGCTACACCCCCTCGAACATCGTTATTACGGAGGCGTAGATGGCACTGCAAGAGACGACAAATAACACCCCCACAGGGAAGGACCTAGAGCAGATATTCGCTCCAGCTAGAGAGAGTGCCCGAATTCGAATAGCCGAGCTAAACGATCTTGTCCAGGAGGCGGGGAGCCAGGCTGTGGCCGACATACGAGACCCTCTAGTGCAAGCAACGAGCGGAATTTTAAGAGCACTCGTGGCACCCTTAGGCAGTAGGAGGTAGATCTCTGAACGAGGAGATGAGAGGAGATTAATCTATTAGCGTTAAGCGCGCCGCGCAGCTGGTGCCAGGGGGTGTATATGATGGATGTTGGCATAGGAAATAGCTTCGAGCGGGGTTTGATCTGTTATGCGGCAGATGCCGCTACTGGCTCTGGTATGGAGGTCGATCCAAGAGTTCTCCAAGCCGGTTGTGATAGTCGGAGCGGGGAATATCGGCAGGATGTTGGCTGAGCGGTTCCTGATCGCTGGTCAGCCCGTTCACCTAATTGATCTAAGTCAAGAGCAGCTAGACGGTGCGCGCGCAGCCTTATCCTCTTTTTTGGAGAGGGAGGTGCGAGACCAGGCTCGGAGTGATGAACTTTTGAGTCGGTGTAGCTTCTCGCAAGGAAACCTTGCTGAAGATCCCGTAATTCACGAGAGGCTCAAGACCGCGCGCCTTGTCATCGAAGCGCTACCTGAATTGCGAGATCTTAAACAGCGAGCGCTTGGTGATCTCGATACACTTGTCCCGAAAGGGACTCCGATCGCCACGGTAAGCTCGTCTTTGCCAGTAAGTGAGCTGCTATCGAATGCCATTCACACTGGGCGGTTCATCAACGCCCATCCGCTCCAGACAGGCATCGACGCGATTGAGATGATGCCGAGTCGAGTTACCGAACAATCCGTAGCGGACGAGGTGAGCGCGGTATTTAGTTCAATTGGAATGGTGCCAATAGACGTACAGCAAGAGAACATCGGATTTATCTTCAACATCCTGTGGAAGGGGATTAAGGAAACCTCGCTCGACCTAGTGGCGCGGGGGGTAGCCAAGCCTGAAGATATCGACAGACTTTGGATGATGGCCCTAAAAACAAAGATCAGCCCCTTCGGTATCATGGATATGGTCGGGCTTGATGTAGTCAGAGACATCGAGGCCCGATATGCGCAGATGGATGGGCAAAAGTTTAACCCGCCACCATCTTTTCTGGAAAAGATGGTGGGTGAGAACCGTCTGGGGATAAAGACCGGAAATGGATTTTATACCTACCCAGCGCCGGCGTATGCGCGACCTGGATTCATCGAGCGCGGGCTGGAGTATAGAGAAGAGGCGTTTTCACCGACGCGTGATACGCTCGTTGGAACGTGGAAGCTCGTATCGTTTACAGCAAAGATAGTCGGCGTAGATAAGGTTCTTTACCCGATGGGGGAGGGCGCGCAGGGACAGTTGATGTATGGAGCAGATGGGGCGATGTCTGTGTATCTCACCAGACCTAATCGAGCCGGCTTTGCTTCACCCGATCCGCTCGCAGCGACGGATAGCGAGCGTGCAGGGGCTTTCTCGGAGTTTTTCTCCTACTTTGGAAGATTTCGCTACGGCCAGGGGATCGTGTATCACGATGTACAGCATTGCTCATTCCCGAATTGGCAGAACACGACGGTAGTGCGCAGCGTTTCCCTAGATCCGGATGGCACGCTCACACTTGCTACGGCCCCTTTTGCACTTAACGGCAACGTCAGTGTGCAGGAGTTGAAGTGGAGGCGCGCTTAGCACGTACCAATTAGAATAGCGCCTGCAACAGCGATAACGGTCGATTGCAATCGCTTGATACGGAGCTTGTAAAATCAGCTTCGCGGCGCTTTAGGGCGCGAACGAGGTGGGCATCTTCGGCTACCTGAATCGTCGCCATTAAGGAATGAAACATCCTTAGTGCCATCCTCTCGGTCGTCACCTGGTACAACACGGGTAGCTCATCAACCGAAAGCCCGATATAGCCGGTGATCTGACCAGACGGCAGAGCATACAGCACCTGATTGACCGGAGAGTCAATAGCGAACCTTCCTTTTGTCGCCCGATGATGCCCATTTTTTGGTCTGCCGTATCGCGACGTGCGTAGTATCCTTGGTAACCGCCTAGCCACGCAACTTCTCCCCGGCATTTTACGATTACTCCCTGTGTATGCTCACGCGATACACATGGGAGAGCCAGAAGAGACGGCTTCAACACTACAGACAACGTAAACCAGAAACCTCTCCGCTGTATCAGATAGTCTTCCACTCCCACGAAGAGCTACAGT
>JBKCMS010000032.1:0-5593 GCA_046300175.1 Pseudomonadota bacterium
GCCGTACTGGTGCTGGAATCTGGACTCCCAGACGTACTGTAGCTCTTCGTGGGAGTGGAAGACTATCTGATACAGCGGAGAGGTTTCTGGTTTACGTTGTCTGTAGTGTTGGAGCCGTCTCTTCTGGCTCTCCCATGTGTATCGCGTGAGCATACACAGGGAGTAATCGTAAAATGCCGGGGAGAAGTTGCGTGGCTAGGCGGTTACCAAGGATACTGCGCACGTCGCGATACGGCAGACCAAAAAATGGGCATCATCGGGCGACAAAAGGAAGGTTCGCTAATAGCCTCATCATTATCTGGCTTCCGTTTGGTCTCCTGTTAACGAACCGCGAATATATTATCGCTATAGTCCCCTACCTTGTTGTTGGGGTACTAGCGTTACTAGCGGCGGGCTTTGCTTTTTGTCTAGTGGTATCGGCGATTCGCTGGGCGTTTATCGGTGTTCGAGCAACCTACCTAGTCTGTAAGAACATATCTAGCCTACAGTCGTTACCGATGCTTGTTTCAAGCTATCAAGCGACTTGCGTTTTCGGTTCCAGAGGGACGCCCTGATCTCCCCCTGGGCTGCAGGGAATCGCTTGATACTTCTTTCCTGAAGTGGATCTGGCGATATCCGGTCGCTAATCGACCTCGGATCGACGAAACAATACAAAAGTGGGGTGAGCATATCGTCTACTTAAAATTCACATCACCCCGCCAGCTGAGATCCTAAACAACGCCTCGGAGATCCTAGAACTGCAGTCGGAAAATTAATCGTTTTTTCAGGTTGTTAGGCTTGGCCGACCTGGAGATCTACCGGTATCGCAAGGGTGCTAACCCGGACATCTAACTCAAAAAATCTCGGGTAGATGTGCAGTTCTGCTGTTCTACAGGCAACTTTTCATTACGTTCTTCGATAATCTATTGGTACGGTCTTGGGCAAGCACCTCGCCGCAGGTGTCCTTGTAAAGGTAACTGAGTTCTGAGGAGAGTTTACGAACCGAGAGCGGGTGTATTTACGAGCGCCTTGTCAGTAGGTTCTTTCCCAGGCGGAGTAGTCCGGGTAATGATCTCAATTAGTTACAGACTGCTACAATAAGGCTGAAAGAGAGTGGCTACGGGAGGATCTCATCCCGGTATCGCCTGGTTTGACGTTGTAAGATCCGAGAGGTTTCAACAAGAAGGGGTCGCTCCACCAAAACACACCCCAGACTATAAGGCACTCTTGTAGTGGAGTTGGTAATAAAAAGGGGTGATACTCCACCTGCGTATCCGTCTGAACCGAGGCAAAAACGATGGCGCTCACAGTACAGCTGACGAATCCCTCAGGAGAAGGCACTGAGCAGTCTTCGCTCATTCCCTGTGCGCAGGCCGCCTCCGAGTTTCGCCTCGGAGATCGATCTCAGCATCAACCGTTTGTGCTGCACAAACCAACCCTACGCCGTGATGGACCACTTCTTTTCGTTGAATACTTCCGCACCTCGTACGACCCTACCCCCTATCTTGCAGTCGACCAACTCGCCTACCATGCGCAGAGGTTCGATCCGACCCGTGAGATAGAACGCGTTCAGATCGTGGAACACCCCGCGCGAATAGAGTTGTCGCGCTTCAGAAAGGAGGTCGCGGGCCCTTGGCGGATAGTATCTGCAACGCTAGTTTTGGACCCTGTCCAGTGTGGAGATCTGTGGAGTCAGTATCGGGGCGCCGTGGAGTATGGCCTCGCGAAAATCGAGATGGAGCGGCGCCTGGAGATACTCTCTGCCTGGAACAAGAGGGGCCTGTTATGTTCGGGGGGCGTGAGGCCTGGGCTCACCGATATAGCCACTGTCCGTCTAAGTCCAGAGGATTCGTTGCTGAGTGCAGTGAGTAGAGAGTTTGCTTCCTACCTGCACGATACCCAGCCTGCAGTGGTCGCATGCACGGGAGATTCGAAGGTGTTTTCGAGGGTCAGATACTTGATGGAGCGTGCCCCCTCTGAACTCGCTCATACCTTGGCTGTAATTGGTGGCATTCATGCGATTGCGGCTCACGATGATACCCTTCAGCATCTTGCTGAGGAGACGGGATTGCTTACACCGTCTTCCCAGCCTTTTGATCTTATCCATTACGGCCCCAGCGGCGAAGCGGATTTCACAGAATTACTGAGAGCGTTTGACCTCCCCGATACGGAGAGGCTTGCTGCACTCGCAGGCCTTCCAAACTTTTCAGGCAGGGTGCGTTTACCAGAGGACCAAGACCCCTGGAACGCAGCATACCGCACTAATTCGTCGACCATGAGAAGAAACGCTGACGTTAATCGGTGTCCCTCAGAGGAGCAGCTGCCAACGTCATGGGGAGAGGAGAACCCGCTAGTAAGAAGGCTTAAGGGTTCGTGGGGTTGTCAGTTTTCATGCTCTTTTTGCGCGACATCTCGCGGGTATTCGCCCGGGGATATAGGCCAGACCCAAGCCTTTTTCGATTCAGTGCTCGCAGAGTGCTCCAAGGGGCGTGTTAACCCACAGAGCGTACTCGTGTACTTTGAGGACGCTAACTTCGCGGGCCCGTACGCGAGTAGCGTTCTAGAGCTAGCTAAGGGGTATCCGTTTAAGCTCGGAGTGCAGGTACGTTTTGATTGTTTGACCGATGCAATGCTTACAAAGATTAAGGACGGCGGTGTGGGGTACGTCTTTTTGGGACTCGAGAGTTTTGATGATGCGTTAAGAAATAGCGTCAATAAGCAGAGTCATGTCACACCAGAGAGGATGTTCCAGGTAGCGAGTTCTCTTCACGCCGCAGGTATCGAGTTTCTTATCTCTGGTATTGTGGGTCTACCTGATGAGAGCGTAGACGCAATGGCGCGGACCATTCTTTTTGCGCGACTGCTTGCGCCGCGAGTCATATCCCTGGAGCTACCTAAGGTGTATCCAGGCACGGGGCTGGCTAAGGAGTTTGCGGGGCGCTTTGGTGGTGATTCTGTGGGAATGCTCTACTCGCGAGGTGACAAATTGCTGGAGACTCACCAGGCTGGTCAAGAATCTGCTGGTAGTCTTCTCATGCCCCATCTTCACGAAGAATACGCCGTGACGATCATGGCGGAAGCTCATACCATGGTGCAGATGCCTCTCGACGAACTTCGTCAACTTGGCGGCGTAGGCCCCATAGCATTCGAACCGTTACTCCCCGCTCAGTATGCTTCACGTCCTGGGGATCTTGGTTTTTATGTTCGTTGAGAAGATTAACGATTAGGCGATCGGCGCTCCTTCCGCCTCTCCTCCGCCCGCGCCAATAACTCCCGCGCTTCCTTAGTATCAATCTTCCTAAGCGCATACGCAGCCGCACTCTGCACCCCAACATTACTGTCATACAAGAGCTGTCCTAAGCGGGGGACTGTCTCGGCAGCTTCAGATCAGCTGTCCGCATAGTGTCCACGAAAAAGACTATAAACAAAAACGGCGATCGTGTTGATCGCCGTCTTCGTCTTGGTAAATGTACTACGAGCCAGTACTAACGAAGCAAGCTCAATCGCTCTTGAATCGCGTCAGGATTACCCTCGTACTGCTTGAGGCTCTCTTGAAGCGAGATCGGATCTGACTGAACCGGAGACCTTACCACCCCACTCCACAATCTTCTCTTCAGCTTCTTTGCGACTCATATCTCTTGAGTTTTAAAGGTGCATTTAATCAAGAGTGTGAGCGGCGTCTTAAAGAGATCGAGGTCGTCCCATTTGTAGATGCTGATACCGAAGCAGAGTTGAGCGAGATCACTATTCCGTTAGTTTCTGCATTAAAAATTCTCGCCCCCTTTGGTATCGGCAATCCAAATCCTCACGTCCTAGTGCGAAAACTTAGGGTCGTTGAGGTGCGTGATATTAAGGGAGTCCATTTGAAAACTCTTTTAAGTGACGGTAAACGATTTATCTCAGGATTGATGTGGCGCCAAGCATCGCATCCTGCTCTTATTCCGAATGCCTACGTTGATGTAGTTTTCCGGCCCGAAGTGAGCACCTATCAAGGCACGACCGAGCTGCAAGCGAATCTACAAGCGATCGAAGCGCATGTTGGTTAGCTGGTCGTAGTTCGCCACCTCCGCTAACACGCTACGGCTTAGGATATATAGGCCGAGCATCGCTATGGGGAGCCAGACGAAGGAGTGCTGGGGATTATCAGAGATCGCTATCGCTAAAATTTGCACCCCGAAAGCAGCGGCGATAAGCAGATAGCGCGAGAGCCTCTCTCTAATTCGCAATGCAGTGCCGATCGTTGCAAATTGCGTAATTATTAAAACGGATTGATCAAATGCCCAGCCGTAAGAGTTAAACAATAGTGTTAGCGGTAAGAGCCATGGAGCGATCTCTTGCCACTCGATTTTTACCTCTCTTTTCGCAGTAAAATATATCGCGGTGACCGCAAAAGCGGTTAGTGGCACAACCTTTAGGGGCCAAGTAGGTATATAGTTAGACGCCAGTAGCGTTCTGAGCCAACTTGCAATCGTAGCCGTTTGCCAATTTTCAAATGGCACCCCTTTAATAGTCGATTGCATCGATGAATTGTTCATGGCCGCAAGCCATTCAGAGATCGCAGCAGGGTTGAGGGTCAGCGTGATCGCCAACAGCGCAGTGCCTCCACTGACCGCGCCACAAATAAACCTTATAGCTTTAATCTTCGGTAATTGAGTGAGCCATAGTAGGCCTGGGATGGCAAAAAGAAACAAAAGGTGCGGTTTTACAGAGAGGGGAATAAGTGCCAAACCCGCCAAGAAGAGAGAGTTACGCTGTTGAAGATAGAGAAACAGGGCTAACGATGACACAAGTAATGAGCCGAGCTGCCCCCAATAGATCGAGCTTAGCAGCGGAAAGAAGGTCGCTACTGTAAATGCTCTGAGAGAGAGATTAAATGGCTCCATCTTAAGAGCAGCAGGTACAGTGACCGCCAATAGTAAGAGGAAGAGTAATTGAATTAGCAACCAGATTGTTGATGACACCCCAAGTGAAAAGGAGAGCACTGGAGCGAGTAGGGTAAATGTCCACGGTGGATTCCAAGATAATGAGTACCATTTGATCTTATCATGAAAAGTCGCTAGTACCTCAGGATCGTAGGGATTTAATCCCCTTCGCAGTGCCTCCCAAGATCGCCAATACTGAATAAAGTCGTTCGTCCCGAGATCTCCGTAGTTCGCTGGGTGGGCTACTCCGATAAGGACTACTAAAGTGATAATTGATAGTAACGAGATCGCTTTCAGCACGGGTGTTTCTTTCAGGATCTTCTAGGCAATAAATGAGTGCATCGAAGCGATCCTACGCCTCCGAGAGTCAAGATAATAGCTCTTTCTCTCTCCTCTAGAAATGGCGCAAATTGGAGCTATCCTTTCTAACCTAAGCCTTTCGCCAGAATTAATCGCCTCAAGCAGCAGATTGAGAGACTACACCCCGGATCTTATCTTAAGGATAGGAAAATCAATTAATTTTCGAGTTATATCAGAAGGATAGGAAAATCATGTGCAAAAGTCCGTGCCAGTGAAACTAGCAAGGCTTTTGCCGCACATTAATATAGGTTGTTGTTTTGATTCGTATCTACGAATCAGTAGCGTGATCCGAAAGCCGGGATTTCGCTAGAGACTTTTGGATAACGCTATAT
>JBKCMS010000033.1:0-5141 GCA_046300175.1 Pseudomonadota bacterium
GAGCACTTCTGCCCCGCGTATCCGAAAGCAGATGAGAGCACTCCGCGAATAGCATCATCAAAGTCGGCATCCTCATCAACTATTATAGCGTTCTTGCCTCCTAGTTCAGCAACTACCCGTTTGATCCCCTGTTGGCCCGGCTTCACCGCAGCAGCGTGAGCGATAATTTCTAAGCCTACCGGACGCGACCCTGTAAACACCACCATTGAAACGGCTGGGTTATCAACTAGTGCCTTACCAACTTCCTCTCCGCGACCAGGCAGAAACGCAAAACAATCCGCAGGTACTCCGGCCTGGAGAACCAGCTTCGAAAACTCATCAGCGATGATGCTGGTTTGTTCCGCTGGTTTGAAAACAACCGTGTTGCCCGTAACAAGAGCAGCTGTAACCATGCCGCAGGCGATCGCCAGCGGAAAATTCCATGGTGCAATCACTGCAACTACCCCTCTAGGTTGATATAGATAATAGTTCTCTTCGCCGAGCACCTGTTCAGTCAATATCGGTGGACCTAGGCGACGCATCTCAGCTGCGTAATAAAGACAGAAGTCGATAGCCTCTCCTACATCAGCGTCACTATCGCGCCACGGCTTACCTGCCTCGCGAATGATTAGGGCTGTAAAAAAAGCTGCACGCTCCTTAATCATTAAGCCGATCTTCTCAACAATAGCCGCTCTTTCGAGGAAAGATCTAGCGCGCCAGGCATTCAAACCCTTGGCACAGATGGCGACCGCACGGGAAGCCTGCTCGACCGAGGCGAATCGGGTTGAGCCCAATTCCACTGTAGTATTGCTTGGATCGCAGCGCACAGAGCACTCTCCAGTGCTTTCAGTAGCACCTGCTATAATCGGAGCGGCACGAAAAGGTGTAGATCGCAGCTGCTGATCCAGAGAGCTAAGAGCGTCTATAAGTGACTGCCGCACGTCAGCCATAGAGAAATCAGCTAGTGGGTGGTTTTTAAAAGAGGAGTCTGAAGTCATAGTTGAATTATCTCTCTTACTTTACGTAGACGCCTAGTAGTCGAGGTTGCAGGTAATCCCTCCGGTCTCGGCACTAGAAGAGCCCGTGCTATTTGCTAGCGCCCCTGGATCAGAGATAGCTAAATCTGAAAACTCGGTTTTTGAGCTTTGCTCGGAAGGATCCTGCAGAAGCTTAGCGATCTCTGAATGTTCAAAAAAAGTGTGCCTGAGAAAAGACTCGTTTGAAGTGTTCTCCAGCAACCTTCGGACTAGGTATCCCATCCCAGGCAGTAGTTCGCCGAGAGGGACGTACATCCTGGTTAGGTATCCTCGCTTGGCAAAAGCTTCAGCTATAGGCTCTGCCATACCGTAGAGTACCTGAATTTCAAAATCCTTTGAGCTGAGACCCTTGCTCTCGGCGTAACAGCAGGCGTGAGAAAGAGAGCGTATGTTGTGAGATCCGAATGCCGGCAGACACAGATGAGTATTGTCGAGTAGCACTCGAGTAAGCTGTTCATAAGAAGCATCTGATAAGCGCTTCTCCTCAAAAAGCGGAAAATCCCAATGGTTCTGGGCGCTGATTACCCGCTCCATATCCCAATACGCGCCTTTTACCAATCGAATCGCTATGGGGGCGCCGCGTTGTTCCGAAAATTTCAACATATCGGCAACGATACCAGCGGCACCTTTTGCATATGCTTGGATGACTATGCCAGGGTAGGGGAAGTCCAAGAACTCAGCTGAGCTAAATACTCGTTTAAAGGTTTCGTATATAATAGGATTATTACCCGAGTCTTCAGCATCCACATAGATTAGAGCTCCACACTCTTTCGCGCGACGAGCAATATCGCTGAGACGTTCGGTCAAGATCTCAACGCTGCGCTTAAAATTGAGCGAGCCTGTTTGTGAATAAAGAGCTGTTAACTTTACCGATATACATACAGGACTAGACTCTCCTGGATGACCCGCAATCAGCGGGCGACCCTCCTTCCAGCTTGGGATGGTTGTTCCAAAGCTATCTAATGCATCAAGATATCGCTTCTGGTAGTCAAGCGCCTCATCTTCGCAGACACAGAACTCACCTAGCAGATCAACCGTGAAGCAGAAGCCCCTCTGCCTTAACCTCTTAAGCACCGGCAAGGCTTCTTGTGGGGTATGCCCAGCTATAAAAAGGTTGGCCATCTGCTGTACTCCGGTTCGCACAGCCTTGGACGTAAGCCAGGTGCCGAACCGACTATTTGACCATCCCACCATCCAGCCCAGAGCCGGGTGGATGCGATTAGCTGGCTCAGTCAGATACTGTCGAACGTGGTCCGCGATCGCTTCAGGTGTTTTTAGTGTTGGAAGTACATCAACAAGTCGAAATAAATTGACCTTAAATTCCGGCCGAGACATCGACCACTCCATCATCCGCGCATTCCAGAAGCGAATCTCCAAAGGGGATAGTTCGTAGTCCTCAAGGTCTTTAAAGACTGAGGAGCCGAATTCGACTATTCTTTGGTTCTGTGCAGGTGTCAGAGATGATGAGTTCATACGCGATGATTCTTCAGTGGTATCAAGAATCTAGCAGCTTCGCAAGCGAAATTCGAAGTGCCTCCATGCGCTACGATGCGGGTCACACCGCAGCCTTCTTTGAAGCGTGACCGCTGATCGGCAGGCAGTACTTACGCAGAGCCGTTGTGACACATTCCTGAGAGAAATCCTCCTCTGGAGGGGGATATAGAAGATCCCTAGTGCGCCCTGAAAAGGGAGCTTGAACCTGGCCGTTAATGCTCATCTTTACGTAGAAATCACGGATCGCTAAGTTCACCAAGTCGCCATCGTTAAATACCGGCGAAAATTCACCTGCGACGGTCTGAGCATCTTCCGCACCTATGCGGAACGAAAGCAAGTTGGCGATATTTCCAAAGATAGTCTTACGAATCTGACTTGGCAGCTGATTGAGGTACTGGTTGGCAAATGTGAGACTTAGATTGTATTTGCGGGCCTCGCTTAGAATCTCTCCGAAGGACTCGGTAGCAAAATTTTGAAACTCATCGACATACAGATAGAAGTCCTGTCGATCCTCTGCCGGCATATCCGCTCTAGACATAGCCGCTTCGTAAATCTTCCACACCAGCATTGAGCCTAGAAGAGAAGCATTATCCGACCCCAGGACTCCTTTAGATATCTTGAGTAGAACTATCTTCCTACTATCCATGAACTCTCGAAAATTGAATAAGTTGCCCGGTTGGCCGAGGATGTGTCGCATCGTCTCAGTTGCCAAGAGCTCATCAAGCCGGTTAAGAAGGCGCGAAATTGGCCCTTCCTCGAACTCGCGTCTGCGAGCTGTGAATTCCCGCAGCCAGAACCGCTTAACTGATTCATCTCGAGCTTGACGCACTATATCGCCGCGGAAATTCTCATCGGATAACATCCTACGTAGAGATGCAAGATTACATCCAGGAACCGTGACAAGCCCCAAGACAGCATATCGCAGCACATGATCCATTCGCTCGGACCAATCGCTACCAAATGTGCGCTTGAAAGAATCAAGAAAGCTCATTGCCACACGTAGCTTTAACTCCGGACGAACCGGGGCCATAGGATTGAAGCTCGGAGCGAAGTCAGGATTGCCGGGGTCAAAGAGAACCACATCGTCGATGCGATGCCGTGGGATAAGTCTCAGGATATCATCGATCAGGTCGCCGTGCGGGTCGAGCACGGCACAGCCATGCCCCTTCTCCATATCATCGCGTACTAGCAACTGGATCAGGCAGGATTTTCCGGTTCCGGATTTGCCCATTATGTACAGATGGCGGGTACGATCAGCACGGTGAAATCCGAAGTCAAGCTCGTGGTCTCGATAGTTGGTGTGCGCAATATCGCCAACCGTTGGATCCTTTCTTGATGTGGGAAGGTCGGGTGGTGCCGGAGCTTTTTTAGAGAGTACCTGCGCAGTGGCTGCTATATCGCCGAGAGTTGGTGGATAATAGAGCGATGAAAGCTCACGACTGGAAAAACGGTAGGGCCGGATGAATCGCCGCTCGCGAATCTTTCCTAGGACCTTGTTCCCAGTTTCGAGTGGGGTCATTACAAATTTATTATAGTCCGTCTGTCCGAAAGCCTTAACAGCATCGGCCAACAATCGGACGTGTCCCGCCAGACGCTCGTGAGTTGCCTTCTTTTCCTGCGCGCTGGCGCCAGGCGCTAGGTGACTGAACGCTGAAATACGGTAGTTTGACCAAAAAAGGCGCATAGCACACTTGGCATCAATGCGCTTTGAGACATCCAGCGCCAGATCCTTCTTGAGATACTGGCGTAGATAAAACATATCTTGGATACGTGCGTTGATCCTAGCGTTGCGGATCGATAAGTTTGACCAGGCGCTATCTTTGATCGGGCGAACGATAAGCTGAATCAGAACACAGTCGCTCTCTTGAATTTGTTGTAGAGGCATAAGGATCGGGACGAGTGAGCTGGTCTTAAATAGCTTCCAATCCTGAATTGGATAGACGTCCGATCGAGTCAGTCTGAGGTCGGCGCCGCACAGGACGGTGTTGGGAGTTATACTCTCTGTGTAATCCTCAATATCTAGTACCTGACTGTCTCCCAGCCACGAGTAAATGCCTGTTGCAAGGACATCGATTATCTCGTCGTTTCCAGCCATGCAGAAATAAACCGTTCGCCCGCTGAGGTATATTTCTAATGAGAATGGCTCCCATATGCTTTCTGCAAGTTCGTCGAGTTGATGCTCGAAATATTTGCAATTCATCATCTCGCGCTTGGTCATGTACAGCGCAAACCCAGGGTCAGAGGCTTGTTTAGGAATATGAATGCAAACTACTCTCATAGTGAAGAAACCTGATGCCCTTTTGACTCTGCCACACACCGTCTAAAGCCTGGTTGGCTGAACAGGGAGCAACTCCGAGTCGATCCTTGATAGTATAGAATAGATCAGGGTAGTTAATCCAAAAAAGGGGTTATCGGAGCCCGATACCTTCTAAGGTGCTGAATTCCCATCCCCTTGAGCGCTAAGCGCAGGCTACTTGAAACTTGGCTAACATATATAGCGTTCTCCAAAAGTCCGTAGCGAAATCCCGAGTTTTGGAGAACGCTATCGATTCGCGGATGCGAATCAAAACAACAACCTATAGTGATGTCCAGCAAAAGCCTTGCCAGTTTTACTGGCACGGACTTTTGCAC
>JBKCMS010000034.1:0-10793 GCA_046300175.1 Pseudomonadota bacterium
CCAAAAGTCCGTAGCGAAATCCCGAGTTTTGGAGAACGCTATCGATTCGCGGATGCGAATCAAAACAACAACCTATAGTGATGTCCAGCAAAAGCCTTGCCAGTTTTACTGGCACGGACTTTTGCACGTCACTATACGATAGATTTCTGCTAAACATCCTCCAACTAAACTGCTGAAAACTTATCAATCAAGACTGGTCTGCATGCTCGAAAAACAGCGCAATTTCAAATCACGCCAGAGACCAGCTTTGCCCTCCTTCTTCTAAGATGCAGATCTGACAGGCAGCGCACGTCCAGGCATAAATTTCAATATATCAGAATAGTTACAGTGCCTCGCTGGGGCTTTTAATGATATCTGACAACCAAGTCTTAATCGCCCGAGTCCCCTCTATGCCGACCTTATGGCCAACCTCCTCTTCGACGTATGTTACATCAAACCCAAGACGCTTAAGCGAACTCACACCATCGCGCGCCTGGGTCACTGGGATGGTCTCATCGAGCACCCCATGGGCCACCAAGATCGCCGGCTTTTTTGGTATTGAGGGCGGCTCACCTGGTAAAAATACAAATCCAGCCAGCACAGCCACCCCGTCGAAATCAGCAAATCCACGCAGGGCTACCGCCGACAGCAGCACACTCCCTTGAGAGAATCCCATACCAACTATCTTTGTGGGCGTGAGCCGATATAGATCAACAAAAGCTTTAAGCGCCCGGGAGAACCTCCCTGCTGCAGCCAGGATCGCATCTCTCTTTGATCCGGGCGTGGTCATATCCCACCAACTCCATCCCCCCAGCACATCCGGCAAGAAGGCCTGGAAAGCGACCACGTGACATTCTTCTGGGATGCTGCGCTCAAAGGTCCACATGACTGAGCGGTTGCCGGCACGTCCATGCACCAACACTACCAGTGGAGCAGAGGCGTGGGCACCAGAGCGATATATAAACTTTAAACTGGTAAGGGCCTCTTCGCTTTCAGTCGATTCGTGACGATTCATAATTCTAAATTCTGCAGGTGCAGGTCTGAAAACGGCGCATGTTCTCCCCTATTTTTGCAGGAAAAGAAGTGAATAAAAAGGGCTCAGCAGATGATCTGTCCGATTTTTATTGGGCACTCTAAAAAAGATGTCGCCATTTTGTACTGCTGGCGCGCAACATCGAATCATTAGCATCGTGTAATGCGCGCGCAAAATCGAGAAAGAGTTTCTCCATCAGCTGTGGATTACTGCGCAACAGATCTCTAAACTCTTCGCGCTCAAAAACCATGCAATCGGAGGGCTCAGTTGCCACTACTGTTGCGGTGCGGGTTCCTCCGTGTGTGAGCGCCGCCAAGGCGCCAAAGACCTCATCTTCGTGAATCTCGCCGACAGGACTACCTTTAACATTCACCGCAGCTGCGCCACTGGTGAGGATAAACACCTCGTCTCCTTCCTCACCTTCAAGCAGAATAGTTTCGCCCGGAGTATAGTGCCTGTACCTCGGAGTTGGTGCTATTGAACTGACCTTCAACTCGGCGAAGCTTGCAAAGAACTCTGCCGTGAGAGCGGCTTGAAATGAGCACCAAAGATGTAATTTGCTCTGTTGCTGTAACAATGACCGCTCAATCTCACCCCAAGAGAAGCCGAACAGTTTGCAAGGCTCAACATGCGGTATCGCAAGAACAAGCGGCGAGACTGTTCCTAGGTGTTTTCCAAACCAGGGACCAAGAATATCCTCCGGCTCTAGGGTCAAAAGCCCCCTCCCCTGGCATTCCAGCGTCGCCGTGCCTGAATCCACCAACCAAATCTGTTGCGGGTCGAATTCAACAACGGTTCCAGCCGCAATAGTTCGGTGGACCGCACCACCGGCAAGGGGTAGGAGAATATCTCGAATGACCGACTTTCTAAGGGACTCAATATCCGACGATTCGTTGTGTTGCATGAGCTTCCCCAGCGATAATCCTAAAAGCTCAGTTATGGGTCTCAAAAATGGCCAATTGGACCAAAATCAACATAGCATCGGCGCACCTGCACCTATGTTGGAACCCTTTAACCTAAAAAGAGCCATTACAGTATGAATCGGCCCCTACTCCACGGAACTTTAGCGGAAAGGCAAAATAATCCAAATCTAAACAGGTTAAGGGAGCTAGCCGATTTCGTCTTGGTGGAAAAAGCCGTCCCATGTTTCTGCAACCAGTTCCGGCTACCGACGCTGCTCAATAGGTACGTACTGGGAGATTTCAGGGCCTGTGTAAATCTGGCGCGGCCGATTAATCTTGTTACCTACCTCCTCGCCGTACTCCTTGGCGTGAGCGATCCAACCTGGGAGTCGACCAAGCGCGAACATAACGGTAAACGCCCGCGTTGGGATCTTCATCGCTTTGTAAATTATACCGCTATAGAAATCCACATTAGGGTAAAGCTTTCGCTCGACAAAATAAGAATCCTTGAGCGCCACCTCCTCAAGCTCTTTTGCCAGATCGAGCAATGGGTCTGAAATCTTCATCGTAGTGAGTAATTTATCGCACGCTGCCTTAATGATCTTGGCTCGTGGATCAAAATTCTTGTAGACACGGTGGCCGAAGCCCATCAACTTGAACTTAGCATTCTTGTCTTTGGCCATATCAACGTACTTTTGAACTTTCCCGCCATCAGCGCGCATCTGCTCAAGCATATCGATTACCTCTTCGTTGGCACCACCGTGACGCGGCCCCCAAAGAGCGCATATACCTGCTGTTATAGCAGCAAAGAGATTCGCTTTACTGCTGCTCACCATACGAACGGTTGAAGTTGAGCAGTTCTGCTCGTGGTCAGCGTGCAGAATCAGGAGCAGATTTAAGGTATCGACCATTACTGGATCTACCTCATAACGCTCCGCAGGTGTCGAGAACATCATGTGCAGGAAGTTCTCGCAGTAACTCGTACTGTTCTGAGGATACATGAAAGGCTGACCGATCGATTTCTTGTAGGCAAACGCCGCTATAGTCGGCAGCTTCGCTAGCAGTCTGACCATATTAAGCTGAAGCTGCTCGTTCTCGGTTCTGTCAGTCTCGTGCTGATAAAATGTGGAAAGCGATGAGACAACTGATGCAAGAATCGCCATCGGGTGCGCATCGCGCGGGAACCCATCGAAGAACCGTTTAATATCCTCGTGCAGCATCGTGTGACGACGAACCCGGTCCGTAAATGCGTCTAGCTCCACCTGGTTTGGGAGCTTGCCATTAATCAGCAGATACGAGGTCTCCAGGAAAGTGCTCTTCTCAGCCAGCACCTCGATCGGGATGCCGCGATAACGCAAGATACCCTGCTCACCATCGATGAAGGTGATTGCACTTGAGCATGCACCGGTGTTCATGTAGCCGTTGTCGAGGGTAATGTAGCCCGTCTTCTGTCGCAGCGCAGATACATCGATCCCCTTCTCGTTTTCAGTTCCAACAACGACGGGTAATTCGATCATCTGATCGCCTAACTTCAACTGGGCTGTCTCTGACATGGTATCTCCTTGGGACCTAATGCTAAGGTGTCCGGTTATCTCACTTATAGCGAATAAGACTCCCGCCACCCCTAAAACGATCCGATTTTGCGACAGAATCTTGAATGTTTAACCGAAAAGTTGCAACGCCTAGTAGCACTCTTCTCGCTGCCGAGCTGTCTGCGCTAGCTTTGGGGATGGGAGTGCACTTTCCGGGAATAAAATAAACCGTCGTTTAATTTAAGGGGTAGTCTCTTGCTCAGTTTTGGATTACCTATACAGACGAACAAATCGCCTCTAGAATGGCTCAACAAGAGATGAAAGATAAAAAATTCCAAAACCGACTTAACAATGACCGCGACCAACCCTCGTTTGATGACTCAAATGAAGGGGGTCGGCCGATGCGGCGTCTGCATCCGCTAGGATTGCGCGTTGTGGCGCGCATAGTGAAGGATTCAAATGTCACCGATGGCGGCCTCTACCTTCCTGAGGGGGCCAAGGAAGCCGCTCAGGAGAGCGTATTAGCTCAGGTGATTGAGGTGGCCAGCGCAGTAGATACCCGCACTGAGGAAGAAACTAACATCAGCGGTATACCCTTAGGGTCGATGGTTCTAATTCCCAAGGCGGTCGGCGTTAAAGTGCCCTGGGATGACTCTCTTCGCATCATCGATACACGCGAAATCCTGGCCCTGGTAGACGAGATACGCCTGACGTAACTTGGACTAAAAAAGCCGCATCGAACACCAAGGTTATGCCCTCTAAATGAGGTGCAAAGAATCTATTCTCCCCACTACGCTAAAGAGGTTCCTGGGCGGAGGGCGCAGGGCTGTTAGCTGCGTTCATGTTGGGGGTAATCGGTGTGATTTGAGGTGACTCCATGAAAAACCGTCTGCTAGCTCTTATCTCTTCATGTTCGGCCCTAATCACCAGTGGCTGCGGTTATCTCCGCATCGACCCTAATCACTTTCTTATCAGAAGCGATGTGATCCAATCAGTCGAACATGAAAAGGAGATACTGTCGAAAGCAAAAGTCGGCTGGACAGAGGATGGAAAAGTCAGAGTTCTGTACGTCTCGGGCACACCGTATGAACGCGGATACCAACACGGGGCACTGCTACGCGAAGAAGTCCGTGACAACCTGCTTTCGATGCACGAGAAGTTACTCGATAAGTTTCGCTTCGAGGAGCTACTTGATGAGAGCTACGAGCGTCAGCGCGCATTCATACCTCAAGAGTACATCGACGAGATGCACGGACTGGCACATGGATCGCGAATCCCTCTCAGGGTGATCCACGCTATTCACGCCCTTCCAGAGATAACTGAGTGGGGTGGTAAAAAGAAGCTCAAGAAAGTTATCAAGGATATGATGGAGGGTGTCTATGGGACCTCTTGCAGTAATTTCAGCGCCACGGGCTCTGCAACACCCGACAAAACCATGTATACCGTGCGAGTATTGGATTGGGGACTACACAAGATATCTAAACTACACGAGTACCCGCTGATCACCGTAACCGTCCCAGAAAAGGGCGTAGCATCCGCCAACGTCGGCTGGGTAGGATTTCTCGGCGCTGTATCAGGTATGAACGCAGAAGGCATTACACTTGGCGAGATGGGATACGGCGATCCAGAGGGTGAAACAATGCGCGGCATGCCGATGCCCTTTGTTTTGCGAGATGTACTCACTTACTCAAAGAACCTGTCGGATGTGCGCAAGCAGATTAGCTCTAAGCCTGGAACCAACTCGTTTGTATTCCTGATGAGCGATGGAAAGAACGATAGATCAGAGCTCTACGTCCGCGACCGTAACCGTTTCGAAGTTCACAAACCCGGTGTGGAGCTCAAGGACAACACAAAGACCTTCCCAGCTATCAAAGAGGTGCTCTACGGCGGACATTATCCGGACCGAATGACTAAGGTACTCTCCGAAAAGCGCGGTGTCATTACACCAGAGGTGATAATGACAGAGGTTGTTCCGTTTATCGCCATGCCATCTAACTTCCAAAATGTTGTCTACGAACCCAAGGGGCTGCAGTTATGGTTCAACAACGCGGCGGGCAAGGACAGTCGAGCCGCTGAGCAACCTTACACCTATTTCAACCTGAGAAAGGCGCTGGCAGAGTTTGGGTACCCGGTGAGATAGCGCATTTTGCCGATTGTTAAAAAGCCGTTCCACCCTTATCGTACTCGCAACTTTACAGTTGTGTTCGGTAGGGATGGCATATGTCTTACACTTCTAATATTCGTGCGTTGCTGGTGGCACTCTGCGCCTTTTCTAGCTCGGTAGCCTCCGCTGCTACGATCGATGAATTCCAGGTTCAGGCCAGCGTTTCCTCGCCCGAAGTGGTCGGTGGCAGCGCCTCTACCCACACAACCCACTCCCGTGCGCTGGGAGGGGGCCGGAGCCTGACAGCGATGAAGACCTCTGCAGGCACCGGAGTCGGTGTGACTCGTATAGAAACTACATCTGCCGGCGGCATTATCGGGATCACTCAGGGAGACCATGGTGGTTTTGCAAGCGTTGTTTGGGATGGAGATACTAATCCAGCCACTCTAAAGGCCAATGGTCTCGGCTCGCTTGATCTGACTCAAGATGATGCAGACGCTTTCTTGCTACAGCTTAGGTCTTTTGACTTCGCGTACGGCGAAAATATGGTCATCACGCTGAGGCTCTATAATCCTACATTTCCTCTCGGAAATGGCTTCTCACAAGTTGAGATAACGGTTAACAAGGTCATTCACCCGACATCTCCTGTGACTCTTAGCATTCCATTCAGCCTATTCCTATCTGCCGGATCATCGACTGTATCTGGGTTTACTGCCAAATCATTGCTAATCGGTGGTGGCGCTAGCGCTACTAACGTGGGAGCTATCGCTCTTGAGTTTAGCGGATACGCAGGAGATCTCACTGCTGGCTTGCTGAGCACGAATGGACGTTGCTCTGCGGTGCCGAACTCAAATGGTACTGTTCTAGATGAGTGTGGCGTCTGCCTCGATGACAGCGCCAATGCCAACAAGGGTAAGGACGCCTGCGGCATCTGCTTAAAGGGCCCTCCCGGCTATAACTACGACACAAATAAGGTCTTTGACGGCTGCGGCTTATGCCCATCTCATCCACAGTACTCTTATCCGCTCGGCAACAAAGACGCCTGCGGGGTCTGCCCTACTGAGGCTAATTGGGGTAACTCAAAAGACCCATGTGGTGTGTGCTTTGGCGATGGGACATCGTGTGCTGATTGCTCGGGCAAACCAAACGGAGGAGCCAAACTAGACCAATGTAACGTCTGCGGTGGCGATGGCACAACCTGCCTTGACTGCAAAGGAGTGCCTTTTGGATCGGCTAAGATCGATCCGTGTGGCGTCTGCGGAGGCGATAGCTCATCGTGCAAGGATTGTGCGGGTGTAATTAACGGATTGAGCAAGATCGATGCTTGCGGCGTTTGTGGTGGCAGCGCCACCAGCCCGTCTGAGTGCTCTGCTGGAATATCTCTTTGCACAACGGTTCCAGCGACCGATGATGTCAAGCAATTCGAAAAGCAACTGGTCGTCAAAGCCAGTAAACTACGAACTCGCTACATGGCTGAACGCGCGCGGTCCAAGCGAACGGGTTGTAAGATTTCTACCAAGCTTCCCGACGAGGCTGTCACTGCTGCATTTCGCCACATCGTAACCCGCAGTAACGAGATATTCTCTGCGGGTGTAGAGGTGTGCGGCAACTCGTGTATTACAACCTCGTATGCTGCCCAGGTAGAGGCTCTCAAGCCTCAGTTTAGAATCCTAGAGCAGCAGGTAGTTGGAATAGCCAACAAGGTTAACTCATGCTACACGCGGCTTGGAGTCCCCCGCTCGCCTAATAGTGGCGGTCGTGGCGTAGCTAATACTGTTAACACTGTGTCACGTGGTCTTAACGAGCTAATCGCTGCGTGTCGTAGGAAGCAAGTCTGTCCTCCTGGTGCTAAGAGCGCTGGGTAACAACTTTTGCTGCTGCTGACGTCTGGGATGATACAGGGCTCCAATGCAGGAGCTGCTCATCGCTCTGTTCCTGTGGTACCGGGTCCCTGCCACCTATCCTCTCTATCAGCGAACCGACTTCGGCCAGCCCTTCGGCTACTAAGTTGATTGGGAGTGTGAATAGCTCGAAAGGCAAGGCCTTCCAGTTCCAGGTGTCATCGAATTTACGCTTGTAGAAAGAGAGCGCAGACTGCTCGATATACGGGAACGGGAAGAGTCCGCTCTTTTCCTTGCTAGGTGGTAGCAGCGAGACCGTCTGCGTGAATGCCAGACTTACGTAGTGATCGGCAAATAAAAAGATAGTCTCTGGTCGCCCAATCTGTTCGCGTAGCTTCATGCCGTATGAAAACGGCACAGTACGGTCGAGAATTCCCAGGACAAGCAATGTATCTCGCCCATCGAGGTACTGCGCTGTGAATTTAGGATCGGTGCGAAGCTGACTGCGCAAAGCATTAAAAAACTGCTCTTGGGAGTATCCCCGGGTATCACTCACTGTCCGAATATAGTTTTCGATCCGCGGCTGATTGGAATCCCGAAAGAGATTTACTAGGTCTGTGCCGCCCATGGCTAACACATTGTAACGCAGTCGTGGATCAACACCTGCCGTTAATGCAACGTTAATTGCCCCGCGACTGATCCCGAAGCTACCAAACTTATGCTTCCCGTACTCAGCCTGAAAAAAATCGAGCGCTAATCTGTCCCTAATTATATTAGCACGAAAGATGTCCTCAAGTTGCTCGAACTTGCTTGGATCTTTAAACTCATTGCTTCTGTTAACTATTGCAGCGTCTACTCCTGATTCAACTAAGTAGCGCGCGAAATGTTTCTCGATAAAGTTCTTTCCACCAAGGACCGGAAACACTAGCACTAGTGAATCTGTAGCTTTGTTCCCCTGGAAGAAGTCAACTAGGATCGGACCAGCGTAAGAGTCGATCGTGATATGCTTATGGGTGTAGTCTCTGGTGGTCTGCGTTATCTCCTCCCGGAAACTGCCGTATGGCCTGAGAGGTTTGTAGTACTGCTCCATCTCAGGTGGGCGCGATGGTGGCCCAGCGTAGGAAGAACTTCCTGATAATCGGAAGCATCCGGATGCTGAAATGCAGATAAGCAGAAGCGCCGACCAGACAGATATTCGCCCCTTAAGACTTTGGACCATGTTAGCAGCTCGAAATCAGGAGATAGGTACACCTTTTGGAGAGACGACCTATTCGCCGCCCCCTTCTAAGTAGGATGTCGGCATCCGCCCGATTGTTCTGAATACTATTGAGGGGACCATCGTCTATAGTTACTAGAGGGGCCCTGCTGAACTTCCCAGATTACCTAGACCTCCCAAACAGGTAGAAAAGCAGGACCCCTCATTTTTCTTTACCCCTAAAGCGTGTTAGCCTCGCCAGCCAGACTTAGAGTAGAAAGGACCTAACGTTGTGCAATCTCCCAAATTATCCGTTTCACCCAAGTCCGTGGTACTCGCCACGGTCGCTTTTATCCTGGCCGTAAGGCTTTTTACCCTTGGATTCCCTGACTTAGTGGATACAACCGAGGGCCGCTACGCCGGTGTCGCTCAAATTATGCTTGAGAGGGATGACTGGGTGACCCCCTGGATTCACTATGAGGGGGTGAATCAGCCATATCTTGGTAAACCACCGCTGCACTTCTGGCTAGTGCAAACCTCGTTCCTCTTGTTCGGCCAGAATAATTTTGCTGCTCGATTACCAGGTGTGATCAGTGCTTTCGGCATCGGTGCTGCCCTATGGCTCGGAGCTGTTCCTGTTTTGGGGGCTCAAGCCACCCTTGTAGCGATCGCCGCGTTTGCCTCTTGCTGCATGACATTCTTCCTGAGCGGCGCCGTACTGCTAGATGTCACGCTAACCCTTGGGATCACCATCGCCCTAATCAGTCTGTTACACGTAGAGCGCTCTAAGCTAGCTGGTTATCTCATCTTCGCTGGTGCTGCCCTTGGGGTACTCACCAAGGGGCCGCTGGCATGCATCCTGATCGGTTGCGTTGCTGTGCCATGGGTTGTTCTACACCGACTTCTTACGAAACGGTGGCCACCACACCTCGGTAAGGTGCCATGGGTACCTGGGATCGTTCTTTTCCTGGCCCTGGTTACCCCTTGGTATATCTGGGCAGAGATTCGCAACCCGGGGTTCTTAGAGTATTTCCTGTGGAACGAGAATCTCGGCCGCTACTTCAGCAAAGACTACGTGGATGAGTACGGGTCAGGCCACCGACAACCTTTCGGAGCTGGGTTTTTGATGATGTTGCTGGCTGTATTTCCTTGGTCCTTTCTATTGATCGGAGTTCTTATTCCCCGAGCAAAGCAGATATTCTCGCGACAAACTTTGGCGACCCTGGGCACTGATTCAACTCTTTTGTTTGCGATCTGCTGGGCACTGAGTTGCCCAGTGCTGCTTCTCGGAGCGACGCAGTATACGGCTACGTACCTAATGCCATCGGTACCAGGATTTGCTTTCCTGATCGGCGTGCTGTGGAGTCGTCACCAAGCGACAAACGGGGTTGACCGAGCTGACAACGTCGTTCTATCCGCCAGCGAGACCACAGTAAGAAAGACGCTAATTATCGCCACGGCCCTAATCTTATTTGCCTGGATGGTCATATCAGTTATCTCACTTTGGTTCATGTCGAGCGCATTTACTGTAGCTGCGTCTCTAGCTTTGGCTCTATGGGTAGCTGGGTCATTTTTGTTGTTTGTCCGTTCGCCACGCTACGTTGGCAACGGGCGCTCCGGTCAGCTCCTTGGGATGCTGGTGCTGCTGTCGCTGGTAACCTCGCTGGCGTATGGAGCTGCGACACTCTGCATGAATAATTATCTGTCAGCGAATCGCTCATCACGGCGCGCTCTTGAGATTGCACGTCAACTAACCCCCGCTGGCTCGCCATTGCGCGTTGGCTTTCCTTTTTATTTCCCATTCTCGGCATGGTTCTACAAACCCCTTACTCTAGAGCCGCAGGACAAAGTGCTTGAGGTTAAACAAGGCGACTTAGCTGGGGCACCTGCCGACCTGCTGATCGTTAGAAAGCGCAACATGGAGCGGCTCAGAAAAGAATTACCAAACGCTCGCGAAATTGGATCAGTAGGCCAGTGGCGCCTGATTAAACTGGAACAAACCCTACACGAGTGAATGCGACAGGGTTTAAAAAGTGTCTTTGATGGACCTGGTGCGTACTAACCCGCATATTTCATGAAGCCTGCTACTGCGAGCGACGATAACGGCGCTTTTTCGGCTCAAAAATCGATTTTCGGACCGGAATGTATCACGATACGATTCCGCCCCAAAAATCGATTTTTGAATTCGCCCTACGGGCCCGAAAAAT
>JBKCMS010000035.1:0-24752 GCA_046300175.1 Pseudomonadota bacterium
ACAGGATGTTTTTTCAGGTAGTTAGTGACGGTGTTGCCGCTCAAAAAGAGGTACTCCGCGATGCTCTCTGATGACTTACCTGCATCGAGCAACAATATGCACTTAATCCTGTCTCAAGAAGCGCGCATAGCGCTCCACCCGGAGCTCTTGCTCAAGTGCTTTCAAGTTCCTGCTTAGTTAAAAACATACTCAGCCATCACTGGTCCCACTTTTATCAGCAACTAGATAGTCTCTTTCTACAGCTAGAGTTTTTTTGTCCTCTACGGCGCAACTTGGCTGTTCCCTTGATCTTCATGGGCCAAGATTGCGCTCGCCCTGCTATTGCGAGTGATTTTTTTCACAAATCACTCGCGCAGGGTTTAAGATTAGCAAAGCGCTCAGAATCAGCTTCAGAGAATTGCTTCTGCCTCCCTAATAGCAGAATTACCTTGTAGTCTTAGGGAGCAAAGAATTCAGATTAGTCTCCAGCCGTCGTAACACCTTAGAAGCTCTTCTGCTTAACCCGCATATTTCATGAAACTGCGTCGCGAGAGCGCCGAGAATGGTGATTTTTCGGGCCCGAAGGGCAAATTCAAAAATCGATTTTCGGGGCTTCAATCGTATCGCTATACATTCCGGTCCGAAAATCGATTTTTGAGCCGAAAAAGCGCCGTTATCGTCGCTCGCAGTAGCAGGCTTCATGAAATATGCGGGTTAATCACCTCCTTAATGCAGCCCTCACATGCTCTACCATGTGCTCACTAAGAGTTTGGTCGTTCAAGTTCCGCTCCATGCACTCGCGAAGCACTGCAACCCTTGCTAATGAAAAAAGAAAATCACCCTTGATCCCAGTTTCCGGCGCTGGAAATGGTCCCTTTAAGAGCCGATCGAAAGCCTTTACGAGCTGCCCACTGTCTACCTGCGCCACTATCTTGTCCTCTCTCACGCAGGCCTCGATCAACCAGTAGGACGGAAATGTATCGGCCAATTCCTTTAGCGCCAAGTCATCTGATACGCCACTTGCAAGGTAGCCAAGATACGGCTTAAGAGCGCCATAGAACTGATCACTAATGGCGTACTCCTGTACCGGTATCGTTTTATTGACGTTAAGTGATACTGGAACTTCGTAGAGCTGCCGACGAATAGGCGGCGAGATTCCATCGCTTGAATCACCATGTGCAACCTCCAGCGACTGAATTGCTACTTCTATCACTAGTGGAGAGGGCGAGCGTATCACCCAAAATTTTAGTGCCAATATATCTTCTTTCAATCGAGCATTTACCAAGCCATCGTGCTCACTCCCCTCCTTTGTAGCGAGTCTCGCAATAGCTAAGGGTAGATTTAAATCGCGAATGCGGGAGTCTATGTCTGCCTTCTCCTCTGGAGAGTAGATTTCATCTAGCAGCTGAATTTGATCATACAGGTCGAAAATGTCCTCAAGCGGAATGGCTCTGCTGGAAGCGAGATCGATTACATCCCTTACTGCGAGCTTTAAACTTTTTATAAAATCTGCGTTTGTTGCAGGCAAAAAAGATTTAATATCTTCAAAATTATGCAACATTCTCCCTAAATATGCGGCTACAGATTGTTTAATCTCTGACGGGACACTATCATCCTTAATGAGCTCTACTGCAAAATCTACCCATCCGTGCGGATCTCGATAAAAGAGCTGATTTGGCCTGCGGGTATCGACAATCGACAATAGGCCTTTTGCTGCTTCGACCGCTCCATTACTTTCAGTTGCTTGATTTTCACTAATTAGGCGTCTAATAAGTTTTTTATTTTCAGATATAATATCGTCTAACAGCTGCGGTGATATTAGTTGTTCAGTGGCAGATACACGACTTAAGTGACCAAGGGCAGAAGAAGACGCTTGCACTAACCGTATCTGGCTAGCTAGATCTTTAGTCTTATGAAAGAGCTGCTGCGCTACAAATTTCAAAGCCTCTTCGCGGTTATCGTCAGCCAGACTATTTAGTGCAAGGAAGAGCTCCTTAATTGGATCATGATCTATATCTCTGGCGCGCTTGGGTGTCGTCTTACGCAATATCTTATCAATCGCTTGAACCACCAAGGATTGCTGAGCTGCGATAGCTTCAGTAAAATCAGACCTATCTTCGGCGCCTTCCTTTGCGAGATTTACTTGGTCTACTAGTGCTTTTCTCCCAGACAAGACTATGCCTTGCGCGAACTCTGGATCAATATCCTGCTTCTGGATCTCAAGATCGATTGCTGCCGCGAGCATCACCTTGACTAGCGACTCTATGCTTTCTGGAGAATAGGCGACCCTAGAAAAAGGGCTATCTAGCATAACAATTAAATTTTGGTGTTTTTTCCCCCTGTAGAGGCTTTCTATGGTCTTTGCAAACTTCCTTCCGCCATCTTCTACTAGACCTTCAGTTTGCAATTGCCCTAGCGCTGATGACGCCTCATGTACCAAATTAATACCATCACTAGCAGTCGGCGTATTAATGATCTCAAAACACAGATGCTCCAACTGAGACCTAATTTCTTCCCTCTTCGTCGGATGCATCAGCTCCGCAGAGTTGCAGACTAGGGCGGCTAGAGAATTCAGAGCCGCTGCGCCAATAAGCCTTTGTTGACGATCGTCTTTACTTACTGCGCTCAAAAGGTATTCTGCTGCTTTGTCGGGGGCTACTGAAGCAGGACCTGAATCCGCAAACAGCATTTCAACGATCCGAGAAGCGCGCGTGTAGGCTGCTAAATCCTTATCAGCTAAATCATTAACTGCAGTGCAGATGGTATCAAAGAGCGCAATTAGTACCTGCTTATGTTCATCAACCTTTTGATACGAGGCTGCATCGGTAAAAATCGGCAGCTTAGCTACCTGCCGCAATTGCGTCATTAGCAATTCCTCAGGCACTCGCGAGCTACGCAGATTAGCTAGAACATATTGAGTGACTACCGCCTGAGCGTGCGGATTTTGATCGGAGGAAACTATCTCTATTAAATCCTTAAATATGCCCTCTCGAACCTCCGGTTCGACCCCAAGATCCATAACAGCTCGGTCAAGATCTTCAAGAACCGAGTTTTGTGCCAATGTGGTCCCGCGCGCCACCTTTCTGAATATATTCAGCACCTGCCTTGCCGTCTCTGTGCTGTGGGCTCCTACCACGCAATCACCGTGCGCTTGAAGCAGGGCCTCAAACATACTGGCCTCGCGGTTGCCTCCGTCATGGACTGCACTGCTTGTTAACCGGTTGTAAAGTACCCCCAAGCCTAGCGGCTCAAGGTCGTGAAGAGCCAGTTCCTTGGCAGACAAAGCTGCTGGGGTCTTCGGATATCTCAAAGTTAGCTCGACTAATGCAACGGTAAATTCGTAGTTGTCGATCTCTCCTGTAGTAAACTGCTTTAGTATACCCGCAAGGTGCTGCTGAGCAGGCTTATCAAGTAATTCATGATAATTTTTCAAAAAAGGATCCTGGCTGTCTGCGCTAAGTACACGATAATTAGCCTCTCCGACAGAAGAACGGTGCATACCTCCAGCTCTATACACTACCGGGTGCGACAATGCCTGCTCAATGTCAGTTAAGCTAAGCGGCTGCGTGCTATCCGCAAATACGAATTTCGGTGGGTCCACTTGGCACTCCTCCCAAGGCTCATTAAACTGCTTGAGTAGCGACGAAGCATTAGCATGTGATTGCGGAGTCACATCTTTTAGATCTTGTGCAAGTTTCATTATAAAATCGCTGCTCTGCTGCAACTTAGTCGGCAACACATTCTTTATTCTTTCTCTGGTGCCAGGGTCTATTCCTGATCCTGCAAGGACAACCGGGATCGATTCCAAAATAAAGTCGGGCGCGTCCTTTAGTAAGAGCACCTTCTGCTGTTGAGTCAGTTCCGTGCTAATTAAGAGAGACCGCAACACTGCAAACGATGCGCCCCCTCTATACTCGGGATTAAAATGATTTAAGCGCTCAATTGCTGACCACAGGTCAGCTCTATGTTTATCTGTCTGCTCCGGGCCAATTAGTGCACGCGCTGAATGTATAAGGTCTTTGATGCGGTGGGTATCTCTCTCTATACCTATCTGCTGCAGAAGCTCAAAAATATTTCGCTGTGGGCTACCTTGGACGGCCATGCCGTACTGCACTAAAGCCTTCATTTCCGCCGCAGGCGGGCTCCCTGCGACCGAGGTTGCAAGATTTGCCTTTGCCTCATCGCTAAGCAAAGCTGAATCATCTGATCTCAAAATATAACGAGCAACTAATCCAGATATGGCATTATCAAACAAACCGAGGGAATGCGCGGCTAAAAGAGCTTTACTCTGACTTACCTCGCCTCCTTTGGATACATCAATAACCAACCGAAGAGCCTGATCTGAGGTCTTTAGCGCTAGCTGTTCTTGTTGGAGCTCTAATGAACTTATTTCTTCGTTCCTGCCTTTCAGGCCCTTCATTTCGTCTGACCGCAGCTCCCGGAGTCTGTGCTCCAGGTTGCTAGCGCTCTCCTGCCGGAGCTTAGCTAAAGCAAATAGCTTTTCGGCGGCTACATCCTTAGATATGCTTTCGCTATTTGGAATCGGGACACCTGGCGCCTGCGCCGATAAGGTCGGAGGCTCTTGAGCGGTGATAAAAGAACCCAAAATTAGGGCGGCAATTCGTGCGGCCGGGAGCCATACCGGACTGGTCAGGCTATTCAATGAGGTATCTAACGCCCCTTGTCGAGGACCATTTAGGGCGGGATCATTAGGTACTTTGCTCCCTTTTTGCACTCTATCTGTAGATACTCGAGCTGCCATGGCAAAAACCTAACTCACTGGGGCGTTGATTAATGATATGCACGCAAACCGGTAAAGTGTGATTTATGGCGAAAATCAGCTTTTTTGCCGATCTCCGTTAACGAATACCTGGTCGAACAGCAACTCTTTTGCATGAGCTACTTCGTTTCGTTCGTCAGAGTGGTCTACGGTAAAATCTTTTAATACCACACGCCGTACTGGACTATGTCGATCGCCTTTAATCGAGATTGCCTGCCGTGCTCGGTTACACCTTAAATCCGAAAGCTCTATATCTTCAAATCTCGGCGGAAACTCCCCCCCCATATAGCCGTGATATGTAGTCGTTATCTGCAAGGCACGTTCGCACTGTCTGACCCTCAGATTCCAGGCCCGCACATGCTGAACGCACCCGCCGCGATCTCGATTAGCTTTTATATTTAGCGCTGTATCCACTTTGTCCATATCACATCGGATAATGAAAACCTTTCCCACCCCTCCGGACATTTCGCTACCGATGGCTACACCTGCACTTTTGCTGTATTTCATGCGACAATCGCGAATCACTATGTTTTCACTCGGTCGTCCAACGGCGCGACCATCCAGGTCTCGCCCTGATTTTATCGCTATACAATCGTCTCCAGTCTCAAAGTAACATCCATCAATTAAGACATTAGTACTAGAGTCAACATCGACACCATCGTTATTGACCTTGGCACTCTGGACCTTAATACTACTTACTGTGCAGTAAGTGCTGTAGAGCAGATGCACCCCCCAAAAAGGTATCGAGCCGATCGAGATGCCTTCAATTGCAACGCGCTTGCACTCAAAGAACTGAATGAATGATGGTCTTAGAAAGCTACCCTCAGCGAACACCCGCTGATGTAACGGCACACCAGTCGCTCCCATGAAGCGCAGTCTTTTTTGCGCTTCGGTTTGCTCGTGTCGCCACTGCTCCATGTCTCCGTTATGCTCTACAGCTAGAGCTCCTTTTCCAGTTATGGCCACATCGTGTACCCTGAAAGCGTAGACACAGGGCGAGTACCCGTAAAGCTCTGTTCCCTCCCAACGAGTATAAACAACAGGAAGGTAATTTCTGCGATCCCCATTGAATGTAAGAAGAGCGCCTTCACTTAGGTGCAGCTCTACCTTAGATTGCAATCTCAAAGGACCTATACTGCGCCATACTCCTGAAGAAAGCGTTACTCTACCTCCACCTTTTAGGGACATTGCATCAATAGCATCTTGGATCGTTGGCCGTGCGTCGCCATCTGGCGGATAGATAACAGACTCTCGCCTAGGAATTACGGGTCGCTGAATAGCGCGCATAATATCATAAGCCTCATGTAACCAGCGCGGAGGCACGATCATCTGCATCGCGGAAGTTGAGCGCGCCCAAGCAAGAGCTGTAAGCACTGAAGCGCTGATACCGCCTATAAATTGCCGCCTAGATAGCTGGCGTATGGCGGTTTTTTTTGCTGCTTTCATTACTCTACTGTCCATACCTTGCCGGAGTCTGTTAGGTACATATTGCGCATCTCCTCAAGAGTAAAGGGACGTGAGCCTAGACGCCCAAGCACGCTGACTTGGTTGCCGGTTTCATCAACTGCGCGGTCTCGATCAAGCGGCTTGGAGATCGCCAATGCGGGGCCCGCTGTACGCTTACGGGCTATAACAATCGGTTTTACGGGTGGTGAAAAACCGTAGAAGCCTGGCACTCGTTCAGGGTCAGTCAGCTGGACCACAGCTAATCCATTCTTGCCATCTGCTACATATGCAAAAAGGCTTGCATTTGTTGATGCTACCTTTATGTCGTTTGTATCATTAAGGGCCCCATTATCGGAAAAAGCAGAATACACCGAAGGCTGCTCAGGCCTCTCAATATCTATAATAACCATCCCTTCCCTACCACCAGCAACATAAGCGTAAGTTCGCGCTACATATATATTACGCGCGTCCTGCATTGATATGGATCCCTGTATCACGATGCGAGGCTTGCCTGGATGCGTAATATCAATCACGTGAAAACCTTTTCTATCGGTCATAAAGGCATATCTGAACTGCACCGCCACGGCTGTTGGCTCAACAGCCGGCCATGATGCCTCAAGGCGAGGCGCCAGAGGATCATCAAGATTTACAACAACCACCGCATTTTCGGTTCCGATAAAAGCCCGTGCTCCAGCTAGTGTAATCCAGCGGGCACCACTAATAACACCATTTTCATTCCAGGTTAGCGCCCGTTTTAAGAAGTTGTTACGCGGCTCTCCGTCCTGCAAGGTATCAACATTAACAACTATAAGCCCTTCAACTCGGTCAGAGATAAATGCATAGTGATAGATCGGATGCAGCGGCTTCTCCTGATTCTCCGGTAGCTGCTCCTTGAAAGGAGCAACCGGCATAGTCGTTGGCAGCGCTAATCCTGTAGCATCAGTGGTAGCTACATGTATATCCTGCCCGAGTGGAGAGACCGGACTAGTAACTATCCGCTCTGAGAAGCCCTTATTGGCTATATTCGCTATATCGTAGACCCTGAAACCATCCGAACCGGCAGCAGTATAGAGATACTCTCCTCGCATCTGCACAACGCGGGTATCACCATCTACACCGTGGTGTCTATGACTCTCCTGCAATTCTAACCCCCTCTGCTGATGAGCCTTGAAGTAGTCCGGATATGCATAGCGATGAAGATAGCTCCCTATCACTGCTTGCGGCTCGTCCCACTCAGTTACTTGCACTGCCTCCACTCCGTTAGAGCCTGCGGCTATCCAGGTGTAGTATCCCATGAAGTTCACAAAATTAGTACCAAGTAGGAGCAGCTGTGCCATGATCGCATTGTTATCGTTTTGCTTCGAGATGTGGCAATCCTTACAGTCTTTAGTCTCTCGGGTGCGAACAGTATGCGGAAAATGAGGCGCGAATGCCTGGGAGCTGTGTCCCGAAGCCGCAGTTGGTGGTTGCTGAATGTATATCTTCTGCCTATTGCTATCGACTGAGCTTAGAATCAGGGCGCTCGAAGAGCGTATCGGTACAATCTTGCTATTTTTAGCTGGCCCGTGACGTCCTAACTGATACATTTCGTCACGAGCTACCTGCGGATTATAGGTCGCCCAGTTGCGCGTCTCTTTACCCTCATAGTGATTAGTTGTGCTCTTCCAGTTGGCCTGAATCGGAAGATGACATCCACCACACGCTGTCGTCCACGAGCTGTGACAAGCAAAACACGACATCTCACTGTTGGGATGCGCCAAGTGCGATTCAAAATCGGAAGTTGCAGCCTGTGTTGGCGAAGCTACTGAGTAAGCCTCAGTTTTTGGATTTAATTTAGTAACAAGCTTGGCCTTAGCAGAACGTGGGTTGTAGTCCCTACTTCCCGGGCTTACCGAGTCCTTAACCTGTTTTACGCGCCATTCCAAACCCTCTGTGACGAGCGAGCGCTGATAAAGATCGCCTTCCTTCCAGACAAATTGCTGCTGACCCCATGGTGTACGTTTCAATGACAAATCGCGGCCTCCATCTGCAGCTGCAGGCCCAGAAGTTTTTAAAGTAGCCTTGTTGCCCAGAGTTCCATGGCAATCCTCGCACCCGATCTCAACTGCCTGAGCCACTTCGCCATATATATTACCATCTCCGTGAGCATCCTGACTAAAGTGACAATCGACACAATGCATTCCGTAGTCAACATGAATATCCTGCAGATGCACCGCCTTTTGGAATTTCTTAGGATCCTCAAATGACACTACTCGGTCTTGCTTATCGAGAAGGTTCCCCTTGCGATCACGTTTAAACACCGCCCTAAAGTTCCACCCATGACCGTGGTAATCCGCGAACTGTGTGGTTTGCAAACGGGGATTTAGATCGCTCACACGTTTAAGGAAGTCTATATCTGTCCACTTACCCCTCACAGCGGCCTCTTCCGGGTTATGCTTCTGAGATTCGTACTGCTCTTTCATCGATGGATACTTCTGCTGCTTAGGCCACATCGTTGGAGCATCGGCCTCGTAGTCCCACATCGTGTACCCCAGGTAGGTATTTACAAACATATTCGGCTGGTGCATGTGGCACACCATGCACTGGCTTGTTGGGATCGATCGGGTGAATTCGTGCTTGAGAGGGTGCCCCTCCTGTTTCCTGGGAATAGTCGGATCTTTTGTTGCTGTGTGCCCCTCATGTCCGTATTTGGCGTAAGGGCCGGATGCTCTAGCGTCACGGTTGTTAGCATATATGGTGTGGCATGCCGTACATCCGCTACTACGATAGTCTCCAGGATGATCGTTAGTACCCAAGAAGCTTAGGTGCGGGTCATTTAGGCGTGTTTTATGAATATTCAGGATGGGCACTGCTATACGCCCTCCGGTACCCGGCCCTCTATTCGACGCTCGAATGTCAGGTTTGCCCGGTTCTTCGAAGGGATTGGGCACACCGGTCTCTGCGAACTGCGACTTGATAAATAGTCCACCCCGCTCAAATACTCGAAATATATCTGCCGGCTTGTAGACCTCCCATGTTGGAAGCGGAAGTAATTTATCCAGTACACCACGAGCGCGCATGGCTCGAGTAAGAGGACGATCGCTGTCATGGGTTATACTTGCTGGCAATCCATCTGTGGTGTAGCTCTCGCCAAGGAGATAGTTTTTGAAAGGAAGAAGGCCGTTGTTGTACGCGGCTCCACCCCATAACATTGCAGACGTTGTCATCAAACTACGCTGCACTGCACTGGTGATCTCTGAATGGCATCCTCCGCAAGCTGACGGCGCTGCTCGCAGGTCTCCTGGGTTTATGAAACGAACAAACTCTACTGACTCTTTTACTAGGTCGGTGTAGGAATGTTTGGGATTTGCCGATGTCATCCACTTCTCTGGATGCCTTGGAAGTACATGCGCTCGATCCTTAGCATCACGGTATGCTTTATCCGAGGCAGACAATCCTTTAGCTCTAACGTTTGGATCTCCTCCGTGACATTGAGCGCAGCCGATCTGGACTGCAGGATTACGATGCATTGTTGGAGCATCAGTTGTCACATGACAATCAAGACACCCAGAACTTGCAGCTTGCATCTCTGCTGCTGTGATCCCCGGCCTAAGAATATCCTTGTAAACCTCTTGAGCGCTCGCTGGCATTAGCCTACATAAAACTCCCACAGCTAAAAGCGCCGCATGAACCGATCGACACATCATTTTCGGCTGAAAGCAGGGAGAGGCCATCACTAGTACTGTAGTATTAAATTAGTAAACGCATCATAGTTAACCCGGTCTCCAAAGAGATTTTCATGCCCTGCTGCAGGTAGCAAGACACCGGCTCCTGCTCGAATGAGAACATTATTATTGAGAAACGGGCGATACAAAAAACCAAGGGAGATATCTACGCCGATATCCCGTGCTATTGAGCCATCTTGTCGTAGCGCCTCAAGAGTCGCTGTTTGGTCGAATTGGAGATACGTGAGGTTGCTAATAAGCTTTAACTCCGGAAGCACTTCGACATCCATACCAACATTAAAGAGCCGCAATCCTGGATTTACAAAGTTTGATTGGCCTAGCTCTTTAGTTGGTCTGAGGTTAGGCAGCACACTGTTTCGGTTAACTAGATTAGTCCCACCTCCGCCGATAAACGGGATCGCTTGACGCTGCCAAAATGCAAGGTCTCCCCCAGCAAAATTCGGATTATCGAAAATCGCATCAAATCCTGTAGCCTCACCATCGTAAGGATCGCGATCTCCTGATGCCCACATAAAAGATGATCGCACTCGAACAAAGTCGATATCATACGAAAACTCTTGTGCGAACATGCCAGCATTTATGTCGACCTGCCGACTAGCCAACTGGTTGTGGCTCTCTGAGCCTGCCACATAGTAAAACTGAGTCGTTGTATTAACTCGACCAAGATGCCCATCACCACCTATTCCCAGATAAGTAGAGTAGATATTTTTGGGTCGCTGGTCTCCCAGAGCCACCGGCCGTACGAGGAAGTTATTTCGATCGTAGCGCTCTCCAGAATCACCCGCTGCATCCTCCCTGTGCACCACACTAAAGAGCATTGTGTGACCAAGTGCCAACATATCCTGCCTGAATAGGTTTGCTACATATACATCTTCATGGCGGTCAGTGAACATAGTGTTGATGCCGGAGTTAACATCCTTATCAAGTCGCGAAAAAGCTGCGAGATTAAACTGGGTCTTGTTATTGTCATAGTTCCCGAAGAGCCGGATTCCGGGTTGATTGTCGTTATAAAGAAAGCCACGAAAGTCGGAGTTAAATTGCTGAACGCCGAATCGACTTGAAACAAAATCATAGCGCTCGGATAGATTCGCTAAATGAACATCCGCAAACAGCTCTTGAAAGCCGATGTAATTATCACTCCTTACATCCCCGCGCGTAGGGTCGGCCTTGACAATCCCATCCTCGTCAACTTCTACATGATTAAAATTAAAAACGGGGGCGACTCGCAGCTCAAAATCGGGGGGTTTAAACGAGGTATTACCCTTAATTAGACCAAAAGAGGTAATAACATTCTGCACAAACGCCCACTGGTCACCATCTCCAAATACGTTGTTGCTATTCGGTCGCTTGGTTGAAGCAAAGCCAACTGGAACCGGAAGGCGGCGTGCTTCGTATAGCGTATCAGATATGATTGATAGCTCAGTAAACCACTCCTCGCCGGGTTTTCCAAAAACTGGAACATCTCCCTTGAGGACGTTCTGGTTGTATGGATCATACCATTTGCCGGCATAAAACATGCGCCAGCGATCAGGTACCGGCATAAAATCCGATGCCGAGTTCTCTATAGGGGGGATTGACTCGTAGATGTAGGCGGGAAATGGTTCAGGAACGCGCCCAGGAATTTGGCGTTGAAAAGCCTCCTGAGGTGGTGTTTCAACTAGTGTAGCCTGAGACTCTGGCGTGCTTTCACTTGGCACAGCCGCTGGCGGGTCGACAGCATAGACATTGCGCGTAGTGACCATGAAAGCCACTATGGTTAGGGCTAGGATCAGAACCGCGTTTATTCTGTCGCCCTCCCCCTTAGCCCCTTGTGTCACGCTATGTCCTTGGAGCTGACGATTCAGGGGGTGGCTCATGAGTTTAGATTGATTTAACCGCAGACATTCTGCTCATTGTTCCGAAAGAAAGGCCCCTCCGGACACTGTACGTAGCGCAGACGTAGCTGCGACTGAGGAAGATCAAGGGCGTCGATGCGCATGTCAACCGGCGCGTTGAACCCAAGCTCCGAATCCCCAATTCCAGAGTGACCAGCGTAATTGAGTCCTCTTCTGCTAGCTCCGTAGAAGGCGATCATATCATCTTGATCGATTCCGTCACCACTAACTCCAATCGCACCAACGAGCGTGCCACCCCGGTACAGCGGAACCCCTCCAGCGAATATCTGAATACCATTTCGTGCGCGGTTACCCAAGGCCCCACCTGCACAACCCGATGGTTGCGAACCAGGATTGAGCACTGGAGCAGCGAGACCACCAAAGATCATATCAAGCTGTAGGCCCGTATTGAATATACTCCATAGTCCGGCATACGGCTGCGAGAAGGGGCCATTGGCACTATTGTCGATACCATCAGGTAGAAAAGGCCGTGAGAGATTTCCAACCGCACGAGAGGTGATTGCCAGCGACCCATCAAGTGCTCTACCGGTCACCTGAGCAAAGCCATTGGCATACCCAGCTAGGCCACTTGCAGCCAGCACGCTAGCTGCATCTGAGGAGCTAAAAAGGGCCGCAGTGCGGGCCTTCTGCAGCGCGACATCGATACCAAAGGCCGGCGCGTCCTGGGAACGCACAAAACCCAAGACGGCCCCGCGGTCATCGACTACAAATATAGAAACTCTGGCTGCAGTGTCTTTTGGAGTGCGAATAGCTGCGCGAGTTCGGTCGGCAGTGGCGATCGCTGAATCGAGCAGAGCACTTACCTCCCCTGGTTGTAGCTGCTCTCCTCCGGGCAATCCTCGCCCACCCCGCGCTCCTGAACGACCCGGAAGTGCGCTGCCCGGTAATCCGCCTCTAATACCGCCAGATGTAAATCCACGCTGTGCGATGAATCCGCTAGGCTCTAATTCATCGAGCACTCCCGCAACTTCAAGCTCGGAGTATCCCAGATCAGCATAGCGTGCGGTGCGCCCTGCTAAAGAGATGTTATCACCCACACGTTCGCTCGGCGCTTCGAATCCTCTCGTCGCCGCAAGCGCGACGCGCTCCTCCGGATCATCATCTCGGTCCCCTACATTCGGATCGAGTGTATACAAGCTGTCAAACTCTACTCCTACACCACCAACAAGATCTCCTTGTTTGTATAGGGGAAATCCACCTGGGTCTGCTGAGAGTCCAAGCGGCAGCGAGTGCGGGCCAGCAGCACCTTGACCATCAACAGTAATATCGCTGCATACCAACTGGGAGAACTGAACACCGAACAGCGGCCCCCCAGGTTGGTTGCTCTGTCCAGGCAGGTAGTGCTCCTGGATTATCTGACTAGCGGTGCGGGTCGAAAAGGCATTCCCTTGACTGCTTAAATACGCTCCTGTGCCAGCTTTCGAGATTGCCGCTAAAGTCGCTAGAACCGTCAAGTTTTCTAGACCACCAGATGACCCGCGCTGACCGTTAATCACAGAAGTGGCTGGAGCGCCGCTCATCCGATACAGGGCTAATACGTTGCCGACTCGATCCACAACTGCGAACGTTCCAGCTGTACCCAGCTGCCTGGCCGCTGTTACCGCCTGCTGAACGATCTGGCTGACCTCTCCAGGAGAGAGCGCTTGGTAAGCGCATCCACCATCACAGCCAAAGTTAGAACCGGAAGAACCGCCACTAGAGGTTCCGCCTGAACCCCCACCGCCACCGCAGCCAGCAATAAACGCCAGAGCCCCTAGCACAAGACTCGCAATTATTTGAGATTTCATAAGACACCACTAGCGCATTAACCCGCGAAGGTATTCGGCGATAGAATGCTTCTTTTCGTTCGGAAAACCAAGAGCTACGTGGTAGGAGTGGCACTCGCCACAGCCCGACTCTACCCTTCCTGGCCCGGCCCCTTGCTGGTGGCAATCACGGCATAGCTGTATCTTAGGCAGTAAAACATCTTTAGTTTCAGTAGAGTTACGCGTATCGCTGTGACACGATTCACATGAGAACTCCTCGTGTGCCCCGTGACTAAATCTCGCGGCGGGTAGCCAGACCGCGGGAATCCGCGGCTCAACGATCTCGTACAATGAGCCGCCTGGCGTTTGTTCAGATGGCTCTTTTTGTTTATAGGTGTGACATAGAAAACAGCCGGTCTTTGTAAATAGCTGCTTCTCCGCATCGCGAGCACTTTGGGCAACTTCGGCTATGCCACCTAGTCCCAATTTTTGTTGTGGGATGATGGCCTGAGGAAACCGGCGAGAAACAGCTTCGTCTGCGACGCTCCTATCGGCGCCGGGCAACAATAGCTTCGAGTATTCGGTAAAAAGCGCCGGATAAACCGCCTCTGCATTGCCGTGCGGGACCTGCACTTCAGGAAGTCGTTCGTCAAACCCTAAATTATGACAATCGCGGCAGTGGGAATCAAATGAAATCGGACGTATCTTTTTGAAATCGGTATCAAGCTGATGACACGACTGGCACGTAAGCGTTATTGGCCCCGCAGGTCCACGCAAGCCTGCTTTAAGGTGAATTGCATGATTGAGCTTTATCTGCGCTTGATCAACGATTTTTCCCCGATCGTCGAGACTGACTCGCTCCGTCACTCCTGAATCATTTTTGACAGAAACACGAAATTGCGGATGATTCGAAAAATGACTAACGGCTAGGAGCTGTGATGAGGCCTGCAATTTAGGTAGTGTCCCGTGGCAGTTCACACAGAACGCTGCGTCTTTGACTAACAATCCGTGATCCCCGTTATGCTCCATGTGACAATCACCGCAACTGTGCACCAGCTGCCCATGTTGCCGCGAGAATTCGCCGATACCCGCCGCATGATCGCTTAACTCATGGCAGTTTAAGCACTGGGCATCCTGTACCCTTTGAAACGGCTCTGCATGACACTTTTTACAATCTTTTTCGATGAGCTTGTGCGAGTTTGATATAGGTCCGCTATTCCAGAAAGCAAATCGTCCACTCAGCACAGGATATATCCCGCATGCAAGCAAAGTCAGAGCTCCTAAGGCGAGCAGAATCGAGCGCATAGCTGGCAGCTGAGATTCAACCGCAAACTGGCGGGGGTGAAGGTGGGAGTGTCCATGCTCTCCATCTACCCCATTTTTTCCTTTTCTGTGGTTACGCCCAAAAATCATCAATTACCAAAAAAAGAATACCGATAATATATGAACAGCCAGCGATACGCACAGAACTACCGAAGCGGGCACGTGCACAAAAAGCCAGATCTTTAATAGCGCCTTAATTCGAGTCTGCTCAAGTAACCCACGCGCCAAATCAGCACGCCGATCTAGCAGACCGACTAAAGAGATCGCATCCTCGCGCTCTGCCTGAGGCACTTCGCGTAGCATAGCTCCTGCGATCGTGGGATCAACAAAGGGAATCTCTTGAGGCCAGATAATTCTTTTTAGGCTCGGCGCTAGCTGAAAGTCGTACTTCCTGAGCAGGACGAGAAATTGATTGCTCTTGCCAACACTTAACTGCACAATTTTTTCACTTAGCTCGTATATCTGTTCCAAAACTGATTCATCTTTAGAGCCGCCCCTGTGTGCTGTGATTTGCGCCGATAGCACCCCATAGTTTGCAACTCCCCAGATACCAGACAGGATCGTCGCTACCATCGCTGCATAGGCCAAGGTGTGCACGTTAGCGCCAAAACTAAATCCGGCGTGAAGCGGCACAAGTAGCAATAGACCGATCCCGATCCATACATGCGCTGCCAGCCACCCTTCGACCGTCCCCAAAGTTGAGTGATACGAACGTTTGCGGAGCCCATACGCCATGAGCCACACTACTACCAAGGCAGAAACCACACCCAAGGTGTACCCAACTATTGTGCCACCGTTACGCCCACCAGGAGGTGCATCAACAATGTAGACAATCAAGCTTAACACTAGGAAAGCTATAGTAATCCACAACCAACGAAATCGTTTATAGCTGATGAATGTCTCACCTATCACAATAGGTCTCCCCTGCTTCTCTCTCTCACTGCGCCTGAAACATTCGTTTAGCTCCTGCAATCTGCACTAAACGACTTGCATTTACCCGCACCGCCGCCCCTGTAGGACATGCCCTCACACACGCAGGGCCTCCAGCGAGCTCGTGACACATATCACATTTCGCCGCTTTTGCGGGCCCCTTCTCTTTCTTCTTTGCAGCAGGCCTAAATATCGACCACAACGACCAGCCACTTGAATTAGTGTCATACACCAGCTTAATCACACCATATGGGCAATTAGTCACGCAGTTGCCGCAGCCTATACAAGTTTCGCGAATTATTACCTCACCGTTTGGTTGACGCGTTAGCGCATCTGGGGGGCAATCGAGCATGCAAAGCGGATTCTCACAGTGACGACAAGATATAGGTATCTGAATAGCAGCAAAACTCTTTCCACCTTTACGATCCAGCCGTGAGTAACCTCCGTGAGTCGCAGCGCATGCCGCCTCACAATTATCGCATCCGATACATTTGTCTGAATCGATCAGCAATACATTCTCAGCGTCGGTCAACCCTTCACGCATCATGAACTCAAGCAGAGAGCCCGACCCCTCACTCCAGTCGGTCACCACGTTTTGCACGCGCCGTTGGTCAGCGATCGAATCAAGATGGACACGCGCTTCTGGGTACTGCTGAAAAAGATCGAGTACGTCGCGCTTCTCAAGAACAACGGTCTCGCACGTCACGGCTGCTGCAACTGTCGCTGTTCTCGGCGTAGCAGCGGCCTCAATCACCGCCATCTCACCTATTACATGCCCCGCAGGCACATACGTCTGAGCAATGTCAGTACCCTGCTGATTACGACGGGAAACCTTTACAGAGCCCTTTCTGATTACATACAGCTGCTCTCCCAAATCGCCTTCATTAAACAACACCTCTCCCTTTTTGAATACCTTGATGGTTGCTTTGTGCGACAGTGCATTGAGAAATTCTGATGGGCCATCGGGAAATATCGCTCGTCGCAGAACGCGTGCAACAAAGAGCTCATCGAGGATGCGTCGCACCGAGGCTACCGAAGCCAATAGCTTGATCATCTGCTTGCGAGGCGTTTCGAGTAGGATCGTGTTTGGCTCCGCAGCTCGAACTGTTGCCACTCTACGTCTACCAGACAAAAGGCCCATCTCGCCGAAAAACTCCCCAACTGAGAGCCGCACTGTCCTCTGCGCTGCGAGTTCAATCTCCACGCTACCCTGAATCACACTCCAAAATGTATCCGTGTAATCATCCTTCTCAAAAACTAGCTCCCCGCGGCTTTTTAAGTGTACTGTGGAGTCAATTACCATCTCCCGGAGCTGCGGTGAACTTAGCTCCTTAAACAGCGGCAGCTGGCTCTTAATTCTCTCGTAGTTTGCGGCAAATCCACCTGGCAGCCCAGCAAAACGTTCCTCTAAAAGAGGTTGATCTGCAGGTTCGACTACCGCACCCCTAATATGCTCAATGACCTCGTAGCCCTGGTTTATAGCCTGCTTAATAAGGGGATAGCCTATAATTGCTCCAAGCAGGTAGATCCCGGGAACATTAGATTCATAGTGGGCGTTCACTGCGGGCACACTCGCTGCGTCTCGATTCGGGAACGTGATGCCAATTGACTCCAGGAATCCGCGCGGCGGAACACCTCCAAGCCGTGCTATCAGATGCTCACACGGGATAACCACTTCACCCTCGGGTGTGTCAACTACCGTAGCAGATGCCTCTATCCGATTAACTGTAGCGTTATACAAACAACGAATCGTGCCTGACGAAATGGCTTGCAAGACCGCACGCACGTTTGCGTCTTTTGCACGCGCAAACTCTCCGCCTCGGTTGATAATCCAAACTGTATTGGCTTCGGCGAGAGCTAGCGCGTTCTCTATAGCCGCATCTCCGGCCCCTACAACAATCATATTCTTACCGGAGAAGGCCCCCGCATCTGCCAAAGTGTAACCTACATGAGGCAAGCCTTCCCCAGCCACGCCAAGCTTGCGCGGGGTTCCCTGAACTCCGATCGCGATAACTACATGCTTAGCCGTACAATTTTGATCGCCATAAGTCACGGTAAAGAGACCGTTGCTTTTCGAGATAGCTGTCACCTCTCCACTGATGAGGTTGACTCCGGCCGCGGCCATATCCTGCGCGAACTGATCGAGAACCTTCTCTCGACTACCCGCCTCAAATCGACAACGTGCCCGTAACGGTAGGCGCGCTGGTTCATCCATCACGTGTTTGCGAAGTTGGTACTGATAGATCGTGTTGGCGATCTGTCCCTTCTCTAAAAGGATGTGCGATATTCCGTGGTGCGCTGCATTTGTGGCAGCACTTATACCCGCCGGACCCGCTCCGATTATCGCTACTTCAAAGTGACTCATCTACTACATCTTGTACCCTAAAACGGGCCGTTGTGAATGATGAAAAAACGCTTAACTTGAATATTGTCATCTGCCGCCACTTGGCTGCGATTTTTTTAGATTGCTTCCAGTGTAAACATGGTTTCACCCAGCTCTGGTAAAAACACCTATTGTAATAAAAACATGGTTACTGAACCCCTATTTTTAAGGTAAAGATCGGGTAAAGATATCGCTAATGAGTTGCTTGTCTCGCTTAACACCATATTTTCCGCTAAGACACCTGTTGCTATCACTGCTCGGGTCGCTAGCGATACACGCCTTTGTCATTCATCATGCATCCGGCTCACCAGATGATCCTCAGATACGCAAACATGCTCGGTATATGGGCACCGGGTCTTGCTCGGCGTCTACGTGTCATGGAAGCGTGAATCCAATTAAGGGTTCAAGGGTACTTCAGAACGAGTACCACACCTGGCTCAAGCACGACCGCCACTCTAAGGCGTACTCAGTCTTAATGACTCATGATGCCAGAAAGATCGCCGAGCATCTCAAGCTTGGCGATCCCACAAATGAGCCTCAATGCTTGGAGTGCCACTCCACTTTCGTACCGGACAGAGCGCGTCAGGGAGATCGCTACACGATCGAAGATGGCGTCTCTTGCGAATCGTGCCACGGAGCCGCAGAAGGGTGGCTTGCATCACACTCAGAGGCTGGGGCCACGCATGCGGGCAATATAGCTAATGGCCTGACGGACACGGTTTCTCTTGAGTCACGCGCTCGATTGTGTTTGTCGTGTCACTATGGCGACCAAACCAAACGTGTAACTCACAAGCTCTACGGAGCCGGACATCCTCGACTCAGGTTTGAGCTAGATACGTACGGCATCTTGCAACCCAAGCACTGGATCGTTGATAACGATTACAAAACACGAAAAGGTGACTATATCCCGATCCGCGCTTGGTTTATGGGTCAAGCAGCTCATGCTGATTCGCTACTTCTTATGCTGCGCAATCCGCACGATAAATCAGGCTCTTCCTTCCCTGAGCTGAGTCTCTTTGACTGCTTTTCGTGTCACCACTCGCTCTCTAGCTCTCAGTGGAAAACTCGCGATTATGCGGGCCATCCTGGAACCATACAGCTAAACCTAGCCCCTCTGAGGCTAATTCAGGGTGCATTGCGCGTAATAGACCTTGAACTATCGACTGAAATTGGCCGGCTAAGCGACTCACTTAATACCAGCTACGCGATCGATGGGGCCACTCAAACTATTTCTGAGCTTACTAGCCTTGTAGGCACCCGCCTCCGGTCTCGCATAGCCAATATTCCTGACGATCCAACTACGTGCATGAGGATTGTTCAAGGACTTTCCCAGCTTGCATTGCAGGGTCCAAGTCTAAAGTTTGAAGTGGCCGAACAGGTGGGAATGGGAATTCAAGCAGCTCTAGCAACATCTCCAATACTAGCACAGAAACACGGGGCGCAACTCTCTCTACTGTTTAAAACAATCGAAAGTGCGGACTCTTTTGAGCCGCAGCGATTCACTGAAGCTCTACGCAGATTGTCTTAAAAACACAGCGGGTTGTAGTTTTTGTTGAGGCACCTGTCTACTTAGCTACTCGTCGAAAGAGTCCGGGCAAAGTAATTCCCTGAACGAGAACAGAGAACAAGACAACTATGTAGGTGCAAACGATCAGAAAATCACGCCACTCACCATCTGGCAATGAGAGTGCAAGCGCCACTGAGATCGCTCCACGCAAACCTCCCCACGTCAATACTTTTACAGCATGAGGCCCAACCATTTTCGACGCCCCCAGAGCCCTAACCGTGAGAGCGACGCTAACAAAACGGCTTATTAGCATAGCTGCGATTGCCAGAACACCTGCGGCCACGTATTGCCCAGTGATGCTCAGAGTAACAATCTCTAGTCCAACTAATACAAACAACACAACGTTGAGCAGTTCGTCGACTAGCTCCCAGAAAGAATCGAGGTGCTCTCGGGTCTTTTTCGACATCGCCAAAGCACGCCCCTGGTTGCCGATCAGTAATCCTGCAACTACTACGCAAATAGGAGCTGATACGTGGAGAAACTCGGCTAATGAATAGCCACCCATGGCAAGAGCCAGAGTTAATAAAATTTCGACCACATAATCATCAGCCATCTTAATGGCATGGTACGCTAGCCAACCTAGACCTCCTCCAACCGCGATACCACCGAGTACCTCCGCTGCCAAGGTTATCCCGATCACCTGCGGCTCTAACGCTCCCCCATAAGCGATGGAGGAGATAACAAGAAAGACAACAACTCCGATACCATCGTTAAACAAGGATTCGCCTACCAAAGTGAGTTCGACACTTTTGGGCACTCCAACTTTGCGCATAATACCCAGAACCGCTACCGCATCTGTTGGCGACACAATCGCTCCGAAGAGCAATGCCACTATAAAAGGAACTTCGATGCCAATCACCGTCAGCAACCACCAGAACAGCGTGCCAGTGATTATCACACCAACGATTACTCCTAGGCTTGCCAACGCTAAAACGATCCGCTTATGAGCTCGCAGCTCGCCCATATTCACACTCAGACCGCCAGCAAAGAGCAGGAGGCCCAACATTCCGTGCAACACCAAATCCTGAAAATTAAAGGTGTTAACGAAACTACTGACAGCCGAGATATCGATGGTTCCGGCTCTCCCTAACATAATGGCTACCAGCGAGAGCAAAAGGCTCATGCTCATCACTCCGATTGCAGCGGGCAACTTGACAAAGCGGTGATTACTCCATGCGCACAAGGCCGCGATGGCGACTAGCAGATTAATTGAATGAAAATGGCTCACAGCAAGACTCCTTTTACTCCGACCCCCCAGATAACAAGTTGATCTGCCGGAGATAGCTGTCGACATTCTAGAGCCGCAGTCGGCTCGGTGACAAGAATCAAAGGAATCTGCTGTTGGGATTTGAGCCTCTTTTTTTATCCCTCTATTGATACCAACCCGAACTACGGCGTATCGTCTAAAAAACGACTCTCCGAAAATGCCGTGTATGAATGCCCTACTCGCATGGAGCTTATCTCAAGGCGCCAATGCGCTCAGTGTCATTGCTGGGATTATCGTTGCCCACCTGGCATCTCCCTACGAGTTCGCTCGCTTTGCCACCCTATCTGCTTCCCTGGCGATCATGTCAGCAGTGCTGAATCCGATTATAAACGAGATTGCCCAACGCATCGCGCTCCATCAGACTATCGAGCTTCGTGCTTTGCGCTCAAGAACAGGCTTGGCGGTCTTAGCGTGCTGCATAATAGCGCTCTGTGCTTGCGCAACTATTGTTACTAATCCGTTTGAGGCTTTGATTGTTTATCTTTTAATTCCTGCGAGTCTAGTCGGCCATTCGTGGGCTACTGGCATATTTTTTGGACTGCACCGGATGGTGGCAGCAGGTGCTGTTCTTTGCGCCTCTGGTTTTATAAGGGTCATTACGTTGTTAGCCCTAATCTATTTAGGGGCTACGTTTATTGGCGTCACAGTCTCGTACCTTGCAGGGTTCATCATCACCATATCTGCCTCGCGTTTCCTCCTAGCAGAAAACAACAGGGGTGAATCAACGGCTGCGTGGACTACCAACTGGAAGTTAATCTGCGGGTTCTTGCTCTTAGCTCTACCTTTTTCTGTCGACCAGCCGATAGTCCATGCTCTTTTCCCGTCGATCTCAGCTGACTACGCTGCGCTAATGACTTACTGCCGCAGCGTTATGCTTTTGGCAAGCCCAGCTCTAACACTCGTTTACAGCGCATCTCTGCAGCGCGAGGCCTCGCAGCATCATTCAGTATTACCGACCCCTCGCTCTCCGCTTGCTCTGGCCAGCGCTCTTGCAGTGGGGCTTGCGTCGATTCTCTGGCTCGTTCATCCGCTGCTCTTTCCTATGCTTTTGGGACGAAACTACATGCATGTAACCCCGTACATCGCTCTGGCTATATTAGGCATGGCACTCTATGTCATTTCGTACTTCCTGATTCAGCAGATGCTTCTTTCTTGTCGTTGGGGGCTGTGCATTGCTCTCGCTATCCCTCCGATTATACAAGCCGGTCTCTTTAATCTGCTACCGCTAGTAACCACCCCGAGTCTGGCTCTACTAACCGGTATTTCAGTGGTCACCTTTGCAGTTCAGTGCTTACTCGCCTTAGCAGCCGACTATCTGAAAAGCAGCAGAGGAGATTCAAAGCGATGAGGGACCCTAGATTAACTAGGCGCGTGCTCTATCTGCACCCACATTTTACCCTTCCTGGAGGTGCAGGGCGACATGCGCTTGAGACGGGCAAGGTACTATCTGATCGCGGCTGGGAGGTTCATATCGCCAGTATCGCCCATCGTCCTGAACTGATCGCTGGATTCGATAACTTCATCAAATTTCATACTCTTGGCGGCCCCCTGTCGAACTCAATTTGGTACTGGCCTCACTTGCCTCTGTTACTACGACAAGTGTTCAAGTGCATTGATTCAGTGCAGCCTGATATAATTTTCTCACAGGTATTTCCGGCGAACTGGTGGGGATTTATAGCCAAGCTTTTACGCGGCTCCCGTGTTCGACATATCTGGATGTGTCAGGAGCCGTCGGCTTTCATTCACTCGCAGCGTTGGATCGATTCTTTACCATATAGCGCTACCGGGATAGCAGCTCGCTTTGCTAACCCACTTCTGAAAGTTCTCGATGTTCGCTTTGCTCGACACGTCGACTATGTTTTCGCAAACTCCAGGTTCTCACGACAATTGGCGTTGACAGCATACAGTTACCCTCCAGAGCAAGTTGGCATCTGCTATCCAGGCGTTGATATCACTCGCTTTACCCCTTCAACTGCTGTCGCCAAAGAGCGCTTTAAGTTCATTACCTGTGCACGTCTCACAAGATTTAAAAATATAGATCGGATAATTAAAGCTCTCCTACTCTTAAATGATCCGCGCATAACCCTGACTATCATCGGTCGGGGAGAGGAATACGAACCTCTAAGACAGCTGACGCACTCACTAGCGCTCACATACCGCGTCACCTTTCTGCAAACGGTTTCTGACGCGCAGATGATTGAGGAGCTGCGCTCAAGTTACGGACTAATTCACGCTGCAGAGGAGGAGCCCTTTGGGCTAACCCCCGTAGAGGCTATGGCGTGTGGCACCCCGGTGATCGCCATGCGTGGTGGTGGCCCAGCTGAAACCGTAATTCACGAAACTACCGGTTACCTGTGCTCTGATTCAAACGAATCAACGATCGCCGAGGCGATTAGGTGGCTTATACATAACGAACCCGAGGCAGATCGGATGCGCAGTGCCTGCGTCAGGCAAGCACAGGGATTTACCTGGGATTTGGCCGCTACAAGCCTTGAGCGGGTGTTTGCTAATTAGGACCCTTCTGGTCCTTGTTTCAATAGATTCAGACTGTTACAGATTTGCGCCTCTGCGCTGCCGTAGGTCGACCGAAGTGATTTTCTCCAAAACAGCTAAAGTCCCGATTCATTTCAGCCGAGTCAGTCATCAGATATAAGGAAGGAGTCCGGTGCAATTATTAAGCCAGGGACAGGTAACTTTTGGGGCTCGGTCACTTAGTCTGAGCCCAGGACAGACAGAGAGTGCCTACCCATAGTGAAGTAGCGAGCCCTCGTGGGGTGCTTCCAATAAAAGGCACCTTGTAGGAGGTAAAGTGTTGTTGTTTCGGCGGTTAGATACATTGCAGCATCAAGCTGACCTATGTTTTCGGGGCTCGCACCGCAGTCTACTTGCGGTGTCGATGGCGCTCGCCTTCTTCCTGGCGCTGATTATCTTCACACCTATATCCGACGCACAGACGAGGTTGCTCGGCCGGGCTGCTGACGGTAATCTGGTTGGCTACGCAGTCTACCAAAAGGGAGGAGCAGTTCGAGTTGAGTCAATAGGCAACCTAGAACCCTCGCAGAACGTTGGTCACCTCTACGGCAAATTCCTTCGCGAAGAGGAAAAGACTCTGCTCAAAGTAAGCCGGAATTCCGCTCTGCAATTCACAATAAAAGCCACAGACAGCAGAGGCGTTCAGATAACTAGGAACCTAACCCTAGAGAAACCGATCGGAAATTACTTCTATGCCCTTACGGGATTTAACCACGGCGGAGCGTCGTTTGACGACCTTGCGCTTATCGGACTAAATCGAACCGGTAATCGTTTGGTGTGGCAGATCGTCAATGACCCACTCTCCAAGAGTCCACGTGTGAACGCGTTCTTTCGTCTCGGATTCTACGGGGATCGTCCCGATTTTACCCGCTCTCCAAACGGCGAGCTACTATTTACCGCAGTTAGGCAGACCTACGATACGGAGCGAATTAGAGCCCAATTTTACGCCCCTCACTCCGGTCAACGAACTATCCTTCGAGCTAGGTGGTCCGGCCTTCAAGGGCTACTGACTCCTCTAAGACTCTCATCGAGTAACGAAAAACACTATGGAATAGCTCTCTACTCACCTTTTAACAGGGCAGTGGCGTTATTCAATGGCACTGAGAGCAATCAGCTCACTATACTTTCCATGCCTGCTCAGCAATGTAACGGATTTCAAGCGCTACAGGATGTGAAGTCT
>JBKCMS010000036.1:0-5679 GCA_046300175.1 Pseudomonadota bacterium
TGCGGGCCCCCTTTTTTGGGGGCGGCGGGGCGCGGGCCCCCTCGTTTTGGGGCGGGGGTTTGCGGGGGCCCTTTTTTTTTGGGGGCGGCGCTTCGCGGGCCCCCTCTTTTTGGGGGTGGTGGCTTGTTTGGTTGGAACTGGTGTCCAATTTAGACCTGTCGCTTGCTTTGACTAAGCAGTTTCCTTCATACCGGTAGCCGCAGCAGAAGGTCTTCTTACATCCTTGCATATCTCTCAGCAGGCAACTGCTTTTGCTCGGGTTTAGGCGGCATCAGGGAAGAATATTGGTTTAAGGCTCCTTAATTGTTCCTTTTTGAGATACATTTAAACCTTCATCGGTAGTGAAAAATAATTGGAAATTTGGCGCTTAAGTGGGCTAGTTTCTAGCGGTCTCTGATAAAGGTGTCCCATGAAAAATACGATCCCATCATTCTGCTTGCCCGCTCTCTCGTATGGCGCTTTTGGTAGAGCTAGCTACACGCATCCTGCTGGTGCTCAAATAAAGGTTGTCTCGCCGATTGATCGCTCGCTTCTGTCAGAGGTCGCTTGCGCTGATGATTCTATGTACGACAGGGTGGTTGATGATGCGGTAGAGGTTTTCAAAGAGTGGCGTCAGGTGCCAGCTCCTGAACGTGGTGAGATGGTGCGGCGAATTGCGCTGATTCTAAGGGATCACAAGAAAGACTTGGGTCGTCTGGTGTCGATGGAGACAGGAAAGATACTAGCAGAGGGAGAGGGAGAGGTTCAGGAAGCGATCGATATCGCTGATTTCGCTGTTGGACTTTCACGACAGCTCTACGGAAAAATTATTCAATCTGAGCGTCGTGAGCACCGCATGATGGAGCAGTGGCACCCTCTGGGTCCTGTGGGGGTAATTACTGCGTTCAACTTTCCAGTTGCGGTTTGGGCGTGGAATGCAATGGTGGCTGCCGTGTGCGGTGACGTAGTTGTCTGGAAGCCATCTGATCTAGCACCTCTGTCGGCTTTGGCGGCTAACTCCCTCTGTCGCGACGTAGCTCGGTCGTTTGGTTTTGAGGGGGTATTCTCCTTGCTTCTGGGCGATGGACCTAGGCTGGGGCAGCGTATGGCTGCAGACAAGCGGATTCCCCTGGTATCTGCAACGGGCTCGTGCGCGATGGGCCGATCGGTAGGTGCAACGGTCGCGTCGCGTCTCGGTCGTTCGCTTTTGGAACTCGGTGGAAACAACGCCGTCATAGTTCTTCCAGACGCCGATTTAAAGCTCGCCACAGCCGGAATACTTTTTGGTGCTGTGGGTACTGCCGGTCAACGATGCACTAGTATCCGGCGCATATTGGTTCACGAAGCTGTTTGTGATTCACTGATTGAGGGGCTCAAGGGAGCATATGCACAGGTTCGGATCGGCAATCCGCTAGAGGCTGGCACGTTAATGGGGCCGCTAATCCACGAACGGGCGGTGGATGTGTACCGTTCGGTGATAGGCAGGGTGCCACAAGAGGGGGGAACGGTGATCTGTGGAGGGCGGGTCCTATCAGGAATGCCATCAGGCCTGTACGTTGAGCCGACAATCGTCAAGGCGCCCGCCAATATGCCCCTTTTGCAGGAGGAGAACTTTGTGCCGATCGTGTTCGTAGTTCCGGTTAAAAGCCTCCAGCACGCAGTTGAGCTCAACAACGGGGTCGCGCAGGGTCTAAGCTCCGCCATCTTCACCCGCGATATGCAAGCCGTGGAGCGCTTTTTATCCGCATCTGGGAGCGATTGCGGCATCGCAAATGTGAATATGGGAACCTCAGGGGCAGAGATAGGGGGGGCCTTCGGCGGAGAGAAGGACACAGGTGGGGGCAGGGAGTCCGGGTCGGACTCATGGAAGCAATACATGCGTCGTCAGACCTGCAACATCAACTACGGCGATTCTATGCCTCTTGCGCAGGGGGTAGTCTTCTCGTAATGATATTAGCTGGATAGTGTCATACCTGTTTCAATCTTGTGGGAGCTGTGTTACTTTCTCCCGCTAGGTCTCATTCCCATCTGCCCTGGTGCTGGAATTGGTAGACAGGCATGATTCAGGGTCATGTGTCCGCAAGGGTGTGGAGGTTCAAGTCCTCTCCAGGGCATTTTAATCAATCAGACTAGGCCGTCAGCCGCAGGTACTCTAAAAGGTGTACTCAGCCAGACGTAGTCGGGGGCTCTAAAGGGGCTCCTCCAAAGTTGAGGTAAATAATGAAACGAACTGCAGATGTGCTCCGGTTATTGTTGTGCTTAGTCGTATGTATCTCGGTTGTGACGGGTTGCAAGCGTAGGCCTCAAAACTACGCCGGACTCCCCGACCCGCAAAAAGGTGAGGTGATAGATCCTCACAAGGCGGAATAGTCGCCTTATCGCTTGGTTAGGTCTCTGGTTGTCATCGCCCACTTATGACGGGTGCAATTAGGCGTGTGTATGTCTCAATTCGTCCTTGAACAGTGCGTAGCTCGTGGTCACGAGCAAGTTGCCTTCTTTCATTATCCCGAAGTGGGGTTAAAGCTCATCGTAGCCATTCACGATACCACTCGCGGCCCAGGTTTGGGCGGGTGCCGCATGCGTCTCTATGAAAACGAGGCTCAGGCCTTGGATGACGTAATGCGATTATCAGAGGGTATGACTTACAAAAATGCTCTCGCAGACCTGCCACTAGGCGGAGGAAAGTCGTGCATTATAGCAGACCCGCGCCTCTCGGATGGCCGCGATGCCTTATTCGCCAAAGTTGGCCAATGCCTCAATCACCTCGCAGGGCGTTATGTGACTGCTGAAGACATGGGAACTTCAGTAGAAGACATGAACATAGTTCGCAAGGAGTCACGCTTTGTTGTCGGCACAGACCCAAATAAAGGAGGAGCGGGAGATCCATCTCCGTGGACGGCCAAGGGGGTTTTTCATGCTATTAGAGCAGCGGTTGAGCGCAGTTTCGCTCAGGCCCCGAGTATTAATGGCAAACACGTTGTAGTTCAGGGTGTGGGACACGTCGGCATGTACCTCGTTGAGCACCTTGTGGGAGCGGGAGCCAAGGTTTCAGTTTGCGATCCTAATACAGCTTTAGTGGAGGCAGCGGCAGAAAAATTCGGAGTTGCTGTAGTATCTCCTGATAAGATTTACGACGTCCCGTGTGATGTGTTTGCACCGTGCGCTATAGGCCAGACCGTTAATCCAGATACGTTGAAGCGGTTGTCGTGCAGTATAATAGCCGGCGCAGCTAACAACCAATTATCAGATCCGAGTGTCTACAATATTCTCAGGGAGAAGGGGATCGTCTATTGCCCGGACTTTGCGATCAACTCAGGAGGGGTCATCTGTGTAGGAGCAGAGCTTGCTGAAGGAGGTCCTTCCATCCCTTGGATTCGAAATAAGGTAGACGGGATATACGAGACGACAGCAAGAATCCTCGATGAATCTAAGCGTACCGGCCGCGATACTGAGGTCATCGCTATTAATTTGGCGCGAGAGCGTATAGCAGAAGCAAAGAGGCGCAAGCAGCGGTGAGCACGAAGAGGCCATCAGCGGCGCGAGCGCAGCCCACATCCGAGCCATTTCAGCTCTCCACGGTATTTACTCCTCAGGGAGACCAGCCGCAAGCGATCGCCAGCCTGTCGGAAAATATTCAGAAGAATGTCCGCTTTCAGACCCTGCTCGGTGTCACCGGGTCGGGAAAGACGTTCACGATCGCCAACGTGATAGCTAAGCACAACAGGCCGACGCTGGTGATAGCACCGAATAAGACGCTCGCAGCGCAGCTCTATGCCGAATTTCTTGAATTTTTTCCGAAAAACCGCGTCCGCTACTTTGTAAGCTACTACGACTACTATCAGCCTGAGGCGTACATCCCTGCCACTGATACCTATATCGAAAAAGACTCTGCGATAAATGAAGAGATCGATAAGATGCGTCACGCCGCAACCAAGGCGCTACTTGAGTCTAGAGATACAATTATCGTAGCAAGCGTGAGCTGCATATACGGACTGGGAGCCCCAGAAGATTATTTTAAGATGATGCTCTATGTTGAGCGCGGCGACACTGTTTTGCGCGATGACGTCATAAAGCAACTCGTATACATGCAATATAAGCGCACAGACATAGAATTTGTCAGGGGTACGTTTAGAGTGCGTGGAGAAACCATCGACGTATTTCCCTCTGACCAGGATGCAGCAGCGATACGAATACTATTTTTCGGCAACGAAGTAGAGGAGATTCGCGAGATAGACCCCCTGTCAGGGATTACGATCCGGCAGCTAAATTCAGCAGCAGTATATCCTGTGAGTCACTTCGTTACGGGTAGAGAGTCGATAGAGCGGGCGATGGTGACGATTAAAGCGGAACTAAAAGAGCGCTCTATGGAATTGCTGCGGCAGGGAAAGCTCCTTGAAAGTCAGCGCCTTGAGCAACGAACGCTTTATGATCTTGAGCTGATGGATGAAATAGGATTCTGCCGAGGGATAGAGAATTACAGCCGGCATATCGCAGGAAGGGCAGCTGGAGAACCACCGACTACGCTGCTTGATTATTTTCCAGATGACTTCCTATTAGTGATTGATGAGAGTCACGTCACGGTGTCACAGCTTGGAGGGATGTATCGAGGAGACCGAGCACGCAAGCAGACCTTAGTAGAATTTGGATTTCGTTTGCCATCAGCGCTGGATAATCGGCCGCTTAATCTCGACGAGTTCTGGTCGCGCGTTGGACAGACTATCTTCGTATCGGCAACCCCGGCTGACTTTGAGCTTGAGAAAAGCGCGGGTGTCGTAGTTGAGCAGGTCAATCGGCCTACCGGACTACTAGATCCCCAGGTAACCATTAAGCCCGCTACTCACCAAATTGACGACCTACTTACTGAGATTCAGAAGACGGTGGAAGCTGGGCAGAGAGTGCTGGCCATTACCCTGACCAAAAAAATGGCTGAGGATTTAGCGAGCTACCTGCGCGAAATCGGAGTTCGGGCACGTTACCTGCACTCCGACATTACAACGATTGAAAGAGTAGAGATCCTTAGGGGGCTTAGACGAGGTGATTTCGATGTGCTTATCGGGATTAACCTATTGCGTGAAGGTCTAGACCTTGTAGAAGTGAGTCTCGTTGCGATCCTTGATGCTGATAAGGAGGGCTTTCTCAGATCAACTAGATCGCTGATTCAGATTATGGGGCGAGCGGCACGGAATATCGATGGTCGAGTTATTCTCTATGCTGATAGAGTAACGCGTTCGATTCAGGAGGCGATCTCCGAAACAGAGCGCAGAAGAGCTATCCAAGCTGAATTTAATGCCAAGCACGGTATAGTGCCGCGATCAGCCAAACGTAGCGAGCAACGTTCGCTAGGCGAGGAAAGCACCGCAGATATGGTGGCGGACAATCAGCCTTCTTACGGTGTCGATATTCCAGTGGACCCACGTGAGCAGCAAAAATTAGTAGAGTCTCTCAAGAAAGAGATGTTTGATGCTGCCGCGCGCAAAGAGTATGAGCTAGCTGCGCAGCTGCGCGACAAGATTCAGGCAGTGCTCAAAGCGGCGATGCAAAATGATGAGCTCTAGCCCTCATATTTCATGAAGCCTGCTACTGCGAGCGACGATAACGGCGCTTTTTCGGCTCAAAAATCGATTTTCGGACCGGAATGTATCACGATACGATTCCGCCCCAAAAATCGATTTTTGAATTCGCCCTACGGGCCCGAAAAAT
>JBKCMS010000037.1:0-15099 GCA_046300175.1 Pseudomonadota bacterium
CTTTTGCACGTCACTCTATAGCGTTCTCCAAAAGTCCGTGCCAGTAAAACTGGCAAGGCTTTTGCTGGACATCACTATAGGTTGTTGTTTTGATTCGCATCCGCGAATCGATAGCGTTCTCCAAAACTCGGGATTTCGCTACGGACTTTTGGAGAACGCTATAGATAGTCTCTTTCTACAGCTAGAGTTTTTTTGTCTTCTGCTGCGCTACTTGGCTGTTCCCTTGATCTTCATGTGCCAAGATTGCGCTCGCCCTGCTATTGCGGGTGATTTTTTTCAAAAATCACTCGCGCAGGGTTTATAAGTCTCAAAACGGCAGTTAAGGAGGATCAAAATGGCGTAGCTGGTTAAAAGCACAAAGGATTTTGAAATTTTCGGCGCGTATCCCTGGCACCGTCAGGGTGAGCACCGAAAATTCAAAAGCCTTAAGTGATTTTAGCCAGATGCGCCATTTCGGGACCCTCAAGTGCCGTTTTTAGGATAAGATTTCACTTCTGAATCGCAGCGCCGTTAGCGCCTTTGAGGTTGGAACCTCCACCTAAAACCCTGCATCCTAAAGTGACGTGCAAAAGTCCGTGCCAGTAAAACTGGCAAGGCTTTTGCTGGACATGACTGTAGGACATCTTTTTTTAGGCTAGGCATCTTTCTCGTATACGGTATTCCCGGGCGTGACAGGACTTAAGGCGCGCGCCCTGGAGCGAGCAAAATAATAAGGACAACCATGACTCGTCAAAACGGTAATGCGGTGCTCCTGATCACAATCCTGCTTGTTAGCACCGTGCTCCTGGGCTGGAGCATCTTCTCTACCTGGCAAACTACCCATGCCAGCGCCACTGCACACCGCAGCTCTAAGCCGGTCAGTGCGGATGGGCAGCTTCCTCCGAAACTTGAATCCGAAGAGGCCAAGGCCTCACTTTTCTATCCGGCCATGAAGAGTCGTGGTCCACTACCCGGCGGCAAGCTGGTGGCTAAGCCGTTAGACGGCGCCAGATAGACTTGTACTTAGTCGCTGGGGTGTAAATTATGACCGCCCGTGGCAGCTCCAATCTCCTTTACCGCCAGAGTGTGCGTGACTCTTGTGGGCACACGAGCCCTTTTCACACTCACAGTCAGCGCCCTTAGTGCTCTTGCACTTCTTGCACGAGCAATCAGCCGCCTGCTGACCGCAAGCACATGTAGCAGAGCCGGGCTGAGAAGGTATCGAAGTCGAACACGCAGTCACACCAACTAAACAAAAAAGCGCCAATGCCATAGTAGCTTTCATATTTATTTTCCCTTTTAGATTAACCTTAAGGCCTGCTCCCAAAGCACTACAGACCTGCTGCCAGATAATCGAGCACCGCAACAGCTACAGATACTTTTGAGACTCCAAGTAGTATCGTAACCTTCTCCAGAAACCACAAGCAAAAACGTGCTCTCCTACGCTAGCCGGGCTCGCTTTATGAAGATCTAACCCCTACTCCGGTGATTTTTGAGAAAATTACTGGCAATAACAGGGCAAGGTGTTTAGCGTCCTGTGCACGAAGCCACAAATAGATTTAGTTGCATAAGAGCGCTTCTTTTTCTGGAATTTGCGAAAGAGAGATCACCGCACTGCCCCTCCCCATCGTAGAGCATATCTTGCTTGTAACGTTTTCCAACAGCGATTGCTAAATCAATTAAATAGCCTACCTGGTCTCTTGTTCCTTTGGCAGGATCCGGCGCTACTTGCTCTAGGCTATCAAACACTCCAAGCATCAACGGGACGCCAATCCCTTCTCTATCTTTGACTAATAACTGTCTCTTCTGGCTCTGCAACTCCTGCTTTAGATCATACCTTCGAGTAAGATTAAGCCAAGAGAAGGAACACTGCTTCCAGGTGTTCATTAAGGTAACAGTCTGCAACAGATTCATATCACGGGTGAATGCCGCATCAATTTCATTCCCCTCACTCAGCATATAAAAGTACTTTAAAATAGCTGCTTCTACCGATCTGGTGACATCAACCTGTTGGCGCTCGGTAATTCTTGCACCGGGATTAACGCCTCGCGCGGCGTTAACTAGCGGCTCTCTTAATTGCCCTGGCTTCACATCGAAATCTTCTGCTAGGGCAGTTAATGATAAGTTTCGCAGGAACTGCCCCGCGGGGGTGCTACCGGAATCTCTTCGATGTGATGTTGAAGTTGAAAACATTCCGGCTCTGCCTAGATTAAATACCCTCACAATGAGGGTATGCTTTTTGCCTATTTAGAGTAAAAAACCTTCAGAAATTCCCCTTGAGAAACGAGAGCGTTATAAACGTATACAAGGAATTCAAGATTATCAAACTCTACTTCGAAGCCGTTTTTTTGCCAGGCACCATCTGTTTGGGGGTCTATGACACCATTTTTTTCAAGCCATTCAATCGCTGATTCTAGGTGACCTTGGACCTGGTCTTTAGGGACGACAGACGAAAAATCTGGGCTTTCTTCTAGATATTTCAGCGCTATCTCCCGTTGGACTCCGGGATCTTCCAGTGTATTTAGGGCCTTTTTATCTCGGTAGCTATCTGCCGCTGAAAAGCCAAGCGGCAGCTTGGCCTGATCACCCAGCGACCCTAAGAGCTCACGACACAACGCGGCGGTCTCATGTGATACTTGCTCTAGGACTTGCTGGTAGAGCAACGCCTTAAGCTGAGAGATATCGAGGTCATCATCAAAGTTGATCAGATACCCGTAGGCCTGCTCGATTAGCTCACTTTCTTCTAGATCGCTTGATGGACGCTTCGTGAGATTGATAGCCAGATCTGATAATTCAGAAGAGCTTGAGATTTGTCCGCCGCTGAAGCTATGCCTCCTCAGCTCGCAGCTCTCAACCGCATTGACTATCGTCTTTACAAAAGATGAGAACTGCTCATCAAAGAGGTCTATTGGCCACGGTGTATGCAGACCTGTGAGGTTCCAATTTCTGGAACTAAATTTCTCTGCAAAGAACGCCAGTGCTGTCGCCGGTGAATTTGTAGTAAAGATATCCGCATTATAGGTATCCTGTTGCTCGTTAATTCGCCGCTGGCTTATTCGAATACTAAACCACCCATTTAGGGGGTCATCTTCAACTGTTGCCCGAATGTGGGTCTCCAGAAAGCGCCTATCGTCAACATCAGCGCTCTCTAAGAGCTGCTGCTTTAACCATACAGCGGCAATATGCGGGGCTAGTTGACAGAACTGCTCTATAAATCTATCCGTGAACTGATCTGGAAGCTGCTGTCCGCGGCCTAAAAAGGCTGTGGCTTCAGCGCGAATATTATTGATTTGCCAAACACGCTTGAGAGCTGTTGTAGCCTCGTCAAGTGAAAGCCCATGCAGTTCTTGAAATACATCGACCGCTTTCTTTTGCCACTGTGGATTCCTGCCTGACATCTTATCGCCGCACTCCCCTTTTTGTACCGGTGTTATCGTTTATAGCGTTCTCCAAAAGTCCGTAGCGAACTCCCGAGTTTTGGAGAACGCTATCGATTCGCGGATGCGAATCAAAACAACAACCTATAGTGATGTCCAGCAAAAGCCTTGGATGTTTCAAGAAAGGCTTTTACCTTACGATTTCGATAGTCCCGAGCATTATCAGCGACCACGAAGATAGATCGGAGAGATTTGTTTTTTTGCTCCAGTGCTTTCAAGTTCCTGCTAAGTTAAAAACCTACTCAGACATCACTGGTCCTACGCTTATCAGCAACTAGATAGTCTCTTTCTACAGCTAGGGTTTTTTGTCTTCTACGGCGCAACTTGGCTCCTCCAAGATTGTGCTCGCCCTGCTATTGCGAGTGATTTTTTTCAAAAATCACTCGCGCAGGGTTTATTTCATGAAACTGCGTCGCGAGAGCGCCGAGAATGGTGATTTTTGAGCCGAAAAAGCGCCGTTATCGTCACTCGCAGTAGCAGGCTTCATGAAATATGCGGGTTAAATTGGCCCAGAACCCTGCGCTACTGAGCCCGGCTTCCCTGTCTATTACTGTACGGATCTGTTCGTTAGGGCCGAGTTTCCATATAGCTCCACACTTTGTTAAGCTGCGCATATTTATAGCGTTCTCCAAAAGTCCGTAGCGAAATCCCGAGTTTTGGAGAACGCTATCGATTCGCGGATGCGAATCAAAACAACAACATATAGTGATGTCCAGCAAAAGCCTTGCCAGTTTTACTGGCACGGACTTTTGCACGTCACTATAGATTTACGAGCCCAAAAAAGTGGTGAAAGAAAACATTGATAACCCTGATGGTCGCACAGAGCCCAGCGGCTCTGCAGACCCTGAAGGCCCGGCTCTGCCAAAACTTCCACAAGCACTAGAAGATCCTAGAGATAGAGCTGATGCTCTAAGGAAGATATATGAGCTTCAAGCCATGCGCTCTCAGGCTGAAGAAGATGTCAAATCGATCTCAGGGTCGGGGGAGTTTAAGAAAGCCGAGCGCGTACTACGAGACCAACAACAGAAAATCGGCAAGCATCTCCGGTTTAGTATTGAAGATATTAAACTAAGAAGGGATCAGATTCGGAATGAGCAGAACGATATTCGGGTAACAGAGTGCAAACTTAATGACGACCTGATAAGGCTTGCCGGATTAATTGCTGAAGACTTCAGTAAAGCTCAATCGATCCTAGGCCATTCATACGACAATCCGGTCCATCTTAAATTCTGTGTTGACCGCGAATTCGAAGGACTATCGATCGATGACAAGCTGAAAAGGCTCAATTTTAGACATACACAGCTGTTGGCTCGAGCCAAAGATATGTGGAGCACAGTACTTTGGAAGACAACGGGTGAAAGCTGTGCCGAGCCCTGGCTCAGAACGCTCACCCCACAAGAGATCCGTAAAAGTCCATTTCGCAACCGTCAGATCGTAGACCTTCAAGCTCTCTCTTTTCGCATTAGAGTATACAAACAAAATCTGCTTAAACTATCAGATGAAAGCGAGAAGCTAAACGAGGACAAATCATACTTGGATGAGACTACAAAGAAGCAAGAGCAAGACGGGAAAGAAGCGCTTCAATTAAAATCGATAAAAGATGATTTAGAGAAACAGTTATACCAACTACAACAAGATAGAGCAGCCAAAGCCGATGAGACAAAGAATAACCTGATAAAATGCTGTGAATATGCGCTTATACTTACCGAAAAATGTCTGACGACCGACTCTGCTATTTCAGCTAGAACAGCCGAATTCAAAAACGACTTTCAGAGATTAAAACAAGAGCTGAATAATATCAGAGACTTTAATACTCCTAAGGAATTTAAGTTAGCGCGGCAAGTGCTCCAGAGCACACTGAAATTCACAACTCTAATCCTTCAAACGCAGGGTCTGACCGATAGCGATCTCTATAAGGCAAAGACTTATTGCAGCTCCGATACCTACCAGTCGAATCCACCAGCAAACGATCGAGGTATCTTTACTCGAAAGATGAGTAAAGAAGATACCGAGCAGGTTTTGGCTTTGACACGCCATGGCGGCCTCAATCATATGGAACCCTATCTTTTGGAATATTTCCTGGAACACCTCCAATGCTTTGTCTTCACAGAGCAGGATAAACCTATAGGATTAATGATATACGAAGAAAGTTCACCCAAAATCCAAATAATGGAGTTTTATATCGCTCCGCACCTCCGTGGCTTGGGATTTGGGCGCGCGGTGTTGGAAGAATTCCTCAACAGCGAATCATTCCAGCGATTCACATCGATTGAGGTCAGAGTGCCTGAGACAAACCTGAACGGCCAGCTGTTCTTACGTAATGTCGGATTCAAATGTTGGCAGATATTCGACGCGCTACAATTCAGACTGCCGCAAACTGAATACCTATTCCGACACGAAAAGAATTGTATCGCCTCTGATTGAAAAGCCCCTTTGGACCACGGAGACAGGGAAAACGTAGATACTTTAAAGCAGCTGAGAAGCTATAGCGTTCTCCAAAAGTCCGTAGCGAAATCCCGAGTTTTGGAGAACGCTATCGATTCGCGGATGCGAATCAAACAACACCATATAGTGTTGTCCAGCAAAAGCCTTGCCAGTTTTACTGGCACGGACTTTTGCACGTCACTATAGCGTTCTCCAAAAGTCCGTAGCGAAATCCCGAGTTTTGGAGAACGCTATCGATTCGCGGATGCGAATCAAAACTACAGCCTATTGCGGCTGAGCCGGCTCAAGTTTTTTTCTTCAGGGGTTTTTACTTCAAGGGGTTTTTACTTCAGGGGTTTGCATCCTCAAGGGGATTGCTCCACCGGATTAGAGCGTCACGCCCGTCATAGCGTCCGGCAACTAGCACCTCTTTGACACCATCTCCATTTGTATCAGCTACCGCCGGACTCCCCTGTAGCGTTTGGCCTGTGCGGAGGAGTGGCTTGTTGCAGGGATTTGAATCGCATGTAAGCTGCTCTCCAGTTGCTCCGGAAAAGATAACTACACCAGTTGCATAATTCACCAGGACTTCAACCGATCCGTCACCATTTACATCGGCGATCACCGGTGTACGGTTGTAGAAGCCTGCCATTGAGTCGGTACGAGTGCCCAGTCTTGGCTGCACACTCCACAACACTCGGTCGCCCGCTGGCTGCCAAGCTATAATACGACTCACTCCATCACCTCCTGCTGTCGATGAGCCACTTACTGGCACAAGCACCTCTTGTACCCCATCGGAATTTACGTCACCTACTGCTGCCGCCGAGGGAGTGCATGCAGCAACAGTAAGGGTTTTGAGTACTTTACCATTTGATGCACTCAACACCTTAAACCACTTTCCACGCCGGTCTCCTCGGCCTTGCGGGAAAAAACATCCAGAACCAACTACTACCTCAAGACCTGGATTTCCCGGGAGTAGGTCTGCTACTACGGGAGAGGACTGCATTACTTGATTAAACTGAGCCCTCCACTGCTGAAGCTGACTGCTGCGAAAGCTAAATTTAGTGCCTGCTTTAGCATCAACCGCCGCTTTCAATGCATAAACATATCCACCGTTGGGTGTTGGTGGGCGCAGTCTGGTGTTCTGCGATATATCAGTGCCTACGATCATCTCAAGGTCTTGGTTGCCAGCTACATCGGAGAAGGCGGGCGAAGTAAAGACCGTGTCCGCTGCATTGTAGTACCAGCGCACCGATCCGTTTGAATTGAGCAGATACACATTGCGATCAAATGAACCGAAGCCGATCTCTAGCTTGCCATCGCGATCGACATCAGCAAGTGTCGGCGTGCCATAGACCGCGTGACGAAAAGCGAAGAAACGCTCACGTTTGGCAAAATCCCGAATACTAAAAACCCATGCTATCTCGCCCGTCTTTGCTCTGTAGGCGATGACGCCTCCATCGCACGGCTTACCTCGAAAACCGCCGTAACCAGCCACTACATACAACTCACCTGTGCCGTAGAGATCTCCTACCACTGCAGATGAGTGCATCTTATCGCTCGTTGGAGTAGCCTCACAGCTACTGTTCGGTGTGCGCGCTGACCACACGATTGCACCAGCGCTACCAACTACCTGCACTGTGCCATCAGAGGTTGTGATCACTGTTTCGCGGCCATTAGTAACATCGCCGTCAAGCTCTGCTACCACAGGCCGCATGGGCCCAAATCCACTGCCAGGGATCGGAAAAACATCGGGTTCGACCGCCAGTACTGCTGCGCCACCTAATACCCCAGCTTTAGCCAGCATCACTACAAATAAGAAAAGACTCACAATCCGCATAACCATCATTTACCTATGCTTTACCAATCTTTTAAAGACATTCTACCCCTGGGTACGTCCAAGGACAAACATTTGCTGAGTACTTACGAATATCATATAGTTCGGCCAGGAGGAGCTTTTGCCGTGTTCACAAAGGAAGAGTTAACAGAGAAGGTACACACCGGGACTCGTCTTTCGCGCGACCAGGCGCTGGCTATGTGGCGACTATTTGAGTACACCGAATTAGCAACTCTCGCTCAAAATGTGCGATTTCGACAAAATCCGGAGCCAGTAGTAACCTACTTAGTAGATCGTAACATCAACTACACAAACGTTTGCAACTCTGACTGCTCTTTCTGTGCATTTTATCGCCACGACCCTAAGGATCCTGAGGCATACGTTTTATCTCGAGATATACTTGCGCAGAAAGTTGAGGAGGCCGTAGCCCTTGGAGCCTCGCGTATTTTACTCCAGGGTGGGCACAACGACGATCTACCTTATGATTTTTACCTCGATATGATTTCGTGGCTGAGTTCTTCGTACCCAGTCCAGCTCAATGCATTCTCGCCATCTGAGATTCACCAGATGTCTTTGGTTTCGGGCAAAAGTTCATATCAGATACTCTCTGAGCTCAAGCAGTGCGGACTATACGGCCTTCCTGGCGGTGGTGCAGAGATTCTTCACGACGAAGTACGCAAACGAATCAGCCCCAAAAAGATATCAGCAGGACGCTGGCTTGAAATTATGCGTGAGGCTCACTCTCTTGATCTAGTCACTACGGCAACAATGGTAATTGGCTTTGGTGAATCATTAGAACACCGGATCGAACATTTAGAACAGTTGCGTTCGTTACAGGATGAGAGTCACCGAGCAGGGCACGCGGGATTTAATCTATTTATTTCGTGGACACATCAGTTTAACGAGCGTACATCGCTTGGCCGCAGTCGCCACGTTGCTAAATATGGTGCAGGTGCAGTTGAGTACCTGAAGAACGTGGCCTGGAGCCGAATCGTGCTAGACAACATCCAGCACCATCAATCAAGCTGGCCAACATGTGGCGCGCACGTTGCAGAGATCGGACTACACTCAGGATGCGACGACATCGGCAGCACGATGATGGAGGAGAACGTAGTGAGCCAGGCGGGTGCACCTACTGCGCAAAAATGGAGTATGAGTCCCGATGAACTTGAGCTGCATATCCGTCAGGCAGGTTTCGAGCCTAAGCGCCGCGACAGCAACTTTGCGATCCTAGGTTAGTTAGGAGTCAGCCAATTGACGTCAGGAAGTCCGGGCCGTATGCAAAACGACCAAATTAAACCGTGCCTTTCTGACTTTCAAAGTGAGTTGTCACGCGAGCAATGGCACCATGAACGTGAAGTGCACCGAGCGCGAGTAGCGCCGTGGACAGGGGACCGCGTACATAGGGCAGGAGTTGCAGAGAAGCACCCTGTATTTGACTTTCTTTTTACTTACTATCCTTTTCGCCCTGCTCACCTCCTGCGCTGGACTCCGGGAGTCAATGTGCTGCTTGTTGATGCTAAAAAGCAGGAGCTTGACTGGCCGGAGGATTTTAAGGCGTGCGATGGGGGATTTTACATACCGGTCGGATCGTTTCCGAACCACCGCCACGATTACCTCGCCTGGGCTTTACGATACTTGGAAGCTACTACTACTAGGCCGGCAACCTTTAATTGCTACGGACTCCACGAGTGGGCGATGCTCTATCATGAGTCCAAACCAAGACACTCTCAGGTTCCCCTGAGACTCTCTCCACAGGAGATCGCTCAGGTCATTGAGAGCTTAGAGCTTCGGTGCAGCCATTACGATGCCTATCGTTTCTTTACTCCCGAAGCAAAGCCACTTAATCGATTAGCCCTTAGTCGACACTCAACAACTGAAAACGATCAGCCAGGGTGTATTCATGTCACCATGGATCTCTATAAATTTGCCCATAAAATAGCGCCGTGGTGCCCTAGCGACCTCATGGCCGATACCTTTATCCTCGCGGCAGATGCGCGACTTGTTGATATGCGCGCTAGCCCGTACGATCTTCGCCAATACGGTCTAGAGTCGATTAAGATTGAGGAGCCCAACGGTAGAGCAGATTACATAGCCCAGCAGTATGCACTTGCCGATCGAGCCAGGCCACTCAGAGCAAGGCTAATAAGCCTCTACAGCTATTTATTCGAACGGCTAACTAAAGCCTGATTCATTTTTGAAAAAAATGAATGAGAATAGCGGGGCGAGCGCTGGCTCGCATATTTCATAACGCCTGCTACTGCTAGCAACGATAACGGCGCTTTTTCGGCTCAAAAATCGATTTTTGAATTCGCCCTTCGGGCCCGAAAAATCACCATTCTCGGCGCTCTCGCGACGCAGTTTCATGAAATATGCGGGCTAGAGTCGCTTACGAACCATTCCTACGAGTCCTGTAAGAATCTTTAGTTCCCGCGAGGTAACCCGTCCTCTGCGAGTCAAATTTACCAACAGATCGCGGATATGTGAGGGTGAGTTTTCGTTCAGAAATCCGGCTTTTTCGGCTACTTCGAGCACCATCAACGTGAACGGCTCTAGTTGAGCGCTTGCGGGCCAATCTGGCTGTTTCTCACCAACATGGCCGCCTCCCCTCATCCGTATCTCGTAGAGCGCCAATAACACCGACTGCGCCAGATTATAGGATGGATTGTCAGCCGATGAAGGTATGCGTACCAAGTACTGGCACAACGGAAAGTGCTCACGCCGAAGGCCGTTCTCCTCTGAACCAAAGACAATTGCAACTCGACGCTCATTACTTGTATCAATTTGTCCGACCCACTCGCTTAGTAACAGTTGGGGCACTCGGTGACGACCGCTGTCAGAGGCAAACCCGACTACCTCATGGCAATCCGCCACTGCAAGAGAAAGAGTGCTATACCGCTTACACTCCATCACCAGGTCGCGACCCCAACACGCAACCCCCTGCGCTAATTTCATATCGAATTCAGCTGGATTTACCAGCCGTAGCTCAAGAGTAGCAAGATTACTCATAGCCCGCGCTATAGCGCCTATATTTCGAGGGTCTGTTACCTCGACAAGAACTACCACTACCGTGGGCCCTCGTAGATTATCCGTGACTATGTCACCAAAAGCAGGGGTGTTGCGAAATTCAGGCATGAGAACTATCGATAGCGCAGATTGATGTTGAATACTACCACGCTACGCGGTTTGAGTCTTGCTTGTTTGGGGCAGAAGATAAACTATGCACACTACGAAGAGCTCAGTACCCAATTCAGCCCTACGATATATTCGCCCCCCTTGCCCCAAGCAGCGCTTTAACCTAAAAAGTGTCTATGAAAAAAAAGCTTGGTATCTCGTGGCCTATCCTCGGCAAACATTCACAGAAAGAGTTTCTGTCCAGGTTCTGGCAGAAAAAACCGCTTCTGATGAAGGGGGCCCTAACTCCTTTTCCCGACCTGATCTCGCCCGATGAAGTAGCCGGATTAAGCTGCGATCCTCGCGTCGAATCCCGTCTAATAATGGAAAAGGGCGGTAAAACTCCCTGGGAGCTTCGTCGTGGCCCATTCAAACCGAGTCTTTTTAGCAAGCTCCCTAAGACTCACTGGACTATATTGGTAAATGGTGTGGACCGCTTTGTACCATCGGTGCACGCATTTCTAGATCATTTCTCATTTATACCGTTTTGGCGAATCGACGACGTTATGATTAGTGTCGCCTACGATCAAGGTAATGTTGGAGCACATGTTGATAACTACGACGTATTTTTAGTACAGGCGCATGGTACTCGGGAATGGATGATCGAGGATCGCCCGGTGCTTGAAGATGATTTTGTTCCTAACCTCCCGATCCGCTTACTCAAGAGATTCAAACCTACACATCGCTGGCTCCTTGAACCCGGTGATATCTTGTACTTGCCTCCCAGATTTCCGCACCACGGTATCGCTCGGGGTGATAAGTGTATGACCATCTCCGTTGGTTTTCGTGCTCCCTCGATCCATGAGATTGTAAACGGTGTTGTCACAGATGCTTTGACTCACGGAGATGAGAGTGAACGCTACAGTGATCCGGAGCTCCAGAACCAAGCACCTGGTGAAATAACCGATGAAACGATTAAAAAAATTAAAGGTATCATCACTGAGCAGGTTGCGAGTGACGAACGGATTGAGTCATGGTTAGGACGATACGTGACAGAGAGCTACTGCGATGTAAAGCTTAACCCAAAAAGGAAGCCTCTGACAGCATCTCAAGTGCGTCGAGCAATCGCCCGTGGATGTAGTGTTGTGCGAGCAGAGGGCGCCCGTTACGCCTACTTGCGGGGTAAGCGCCCTGGAACTATTAAATTATATGCTAATGGTGAACGATCAGAGTTAACCGGTTCTGCAGCTTTGTTGGGTCGTGAGATCGCTGACAGGGTGGTGGTGCCGCCTGAGATCACTCAGCCTCTGATCAAAGATGCTAAGGCTGTAGGCCTTATACAGGATTTAGTCCGACGTGGCCTGATCGTTTTGGAGTAAATCAAAGGGCGTTTTCGCGGAACTGACCACTTCAGGGCGATAGCGCGTTTGCGCGGCAGAACTGGCATCGTTCGGCTTTTCTATTAGAGATAAGAATAGTCTTAACTTAATCTCTTCGAGCCCAACGCCAACACCAGAAGTAGCTGTGCGCTGCGCCTTGAGGGCATAGTACTCTTCCTCTATCATCTGCCGATACTTTTCAGCTGATGTCACCTCTTCCCATCCTGGTAATTTCATATAGCTCTCCAGTTAGACCAGTTAGCGTTTTCCAATAGCCGGAGTTGCGCTACGGATTTTAGGAACGCACTAAAAGAACTCGCGTACGTTCGGCCGATTGAGACCTCAAGCCCGTGAGCACTCTTCTTTGAGGCCTCTAGCCTAGAGCAGCGATTTCCTAAGCTATATGAGCGCTGTTAGCCCCCCGTAGAGGCTTTCCCCGAAGAGCCCGTGTTGCCCCACTATGATTTAGACCATGTCCTGGTGTAAACTATCCACGAAGCGAGCAGGTCAAATGTAAACTTGCCCTGGACACACCATGAAGAAAGCTGGCACATCAGTCACAAACCGCGCAGACGAGATCCTCTCCCTAAGTGCTCTTAGATGGCCAACTCATACCGCCGTGATAGACCAGCACGGCTCGTTCTCATATCGTCAGCTTGAGAAAGCTAGTGAACTAGTTGCTCAAATGCTGCTTGAAGTTGGTGTCGTACGCGGCTCAGTGATTGGTATTGCGTTAGTCGATGCCAAAGATTTCCTCGCCGCACTTTTCGGGGTACTCAAGGTCGGGTGCGTAGTAATTCCTGTAGCCCCCAACCTCTCTCAATCAGAGCAGCAGCGAGTAATCTCTGAAACTCATGTTTCATGGCTAGTCTCAACACCGAGAGATACGGAGCGCCACTACCCAACGTCGGTTATGCTCTATGAGCGGACAACTATAGCTGTCTCTGCTACAGGCTCTGCTTCTCCGAATTCTATCTTGGAAACATTTCCGGACGCAGCGGTTATTCGTCACACTTCGGGCACTACGGCGAAGTCAAAGGGAGTAGTCCTCTCTCACAGTGCTGTGTGTCAACGAACTCAGGCTTCTCAGGCTCTAATCGGTGTGACACACAATGATACGGTGCTTTTACCTCTACAGCTCTCATATCACTTTATCGCTTCGGCTCTCTCATGCCTGGAAGCTGGTGCAACGATCGTCGATTGCGCACAGTTAGTCGCTCCGGAAATTATAGAGTGCGGCGTTCGGCATAGGGCTACTGTAATCTATGCATCGCCGATGCAGTATGATCTTATTAGTAGATGTGCTAGCGGTTCATTCACCGATCTACGGCGCGCAATATCAACCTCTGCGCTGCTACCTAAACGCACCGCTGACGCTTTCTTTAGCCGCTTTTCATGCCGCCTCACTCAGGTCTACGGAATTATCGAGGTTGGTCTTCCACTGTGGAACGAGCTTGAATCGATCGATCCTACTGCGCTCGGAATCTGCAAACCTCCCTATGAGGCGATAGTAGTCGGCGATGATGGCCTACCGGTTCCAACGGGAAACATCGGCGAACTGGCGATTCGCGGCCCCGGGCTCTTCTCAGGGTACCTATTAGGATACGATACCGGAACTCCTCGTGCAGCGTCGCGCTGCCTTCTGGCCGGAGAGTGGTTTCTGACCGGCGACCTGGTTATGCAGGACGAGCTGGGTGTAGTTCTCTATCGGGGCCGTAAAAAGAGCGTAATTAATTGTGGTGGTAACAAAGTTTTTCCTGAGGAGATTGAGGAGGTTCTACAGCAGTCACCTGATATTCATGCGGTGCGAGTCGTTAGCGAACCTCACGCCTTACTAGGAAACACCCTGATTGCTGAGATTGTAGTCGATCCTCAAATATCGCTTCTCCCGCAGCAGGGGCCAAACCAAATTGTAGAGCGGTGGCGAGCGCTCTGTTTTAGCGAGCTATCTGAGTACAAAGTACCCCAGGAGTTTCGCATCGTTGATTCCCTACCCGTTACTGGATCTGGTAAAATTATTCGACACTAACCTTAATTAATCAGATAACACCTGTTTCGTGCTCAGACTGCATTTGTAAGGGGTCCGGTGACTAGCCCGCATATTTCATGAAACTGCGTCGCGAGAGCGCCGAGAATGGTGATTTTTCGGGCCCGAAGGGCGAATTCAAAAATCGATTTTCGGGGCTTAAATCGTATCGCGATACATTCCGGTCCGAAAATCGATTTTTCAGCCGAAAAAGCGCCGTTGTTGGCGATCGTAGTAGCAGGCTTCATGAAATTTCCGGGCTAGGATACTCTCTGGTCGCCTAAAGATCACCCGTTTAGCCGTTAGCCTTCTTCCTATTCGATGGTTGCTCTAAGAAGCAAAATTTAGTCATATCCTTTAATTTCATCACGTTGCCCTGACTGATCTCTTTAATGGGTCTGAGATACAGGGACTGGAGTCCTGAAGCCTTTACAAACGTCCTTAATCGCAACCCCATGACTTCCTCGAAGGCTGCTTGCCTGATTTCGTTGTTAATCTCGTCTCGCTGGGCGGCCTTCAAGAATTTATGCACTGCCTCTAACTTTGGTTCGTGCAAAATAAACGCTCTGAGTATCTGGGTGCGGGCATATTGCTCATTTTTCCAGAAGCCATGGTGGCACTCATGGGGTTGCAAAGCGTGGATGTTCTTTTCATCCACCAATCCTGGAAGGAACCTCTATAGCAATCCACCGAAGCTACTCGTTTTCAGTCCTAGCTTCTTACTAGAACCGGTCTCAAAAATATCTTCTGCTCCGGTTGACGAGATGCGGGCTGCGACTTCGTTAAACTTCGCGAAAAAATCCTCAGTGTATCTCAGTGGATACACCTCCGGTTTTTTCGCTCGTTTTCCTCGTCTCGCCTCGCATCTCTTCAACCTCGCGACGAAGCTATTTTTGAGACCGG
>JBKCMS010000038.1:0-8182 GCA_046300175.1 Pseudomonadota bacterium
CTGCTACCACGAGCTTCCGGTACAGCCAAAAACCGCTGTACCCCGCCTCGTACGCCGCGCGAACGCTGGCGCCACCAAACTCCTTTGATACCAGCGAAATCACCGCCTCCGCCGTACCAGGCATCCGACACCGCTTAACGATAATCCCGTCGCAGATACAACTCGCAACGAAAAACTCCCTGTGAACATCCAATCCAATGAACACCTGCTTACCTTCGTAACTGGTTGTTTTCATATCCCTCTCCTCTCAAAGTAATGTTTGAATCCAATCACTTCGATTACTTTCGAGTCGAGAGGGATTCCTCTATGAGGCTACATAGCAACTATCCTTTCGCAGCACCCTGCGCCGAGCGTCTATACCAAACGATAAGCAAGATCCAGAGCGGCAGGTAAGGGAAAAATTCGTGGTGGTACCGTATCAGTGTACCTATGCTCAGGAATGTGAGCAGATTAATCGCTGCGGCTATCGCCGAAAGAGTGACGGCAGCTCGATCAACACCATCCACGGTGGCAGGGGCAGCAGGGCCCGCGGCGGGGTCTTTTGATGTGAGAAGCATCGCGAGGAGGCCGGGCGCTGCGGCGACCTGATCAAAGATCCAACCAAAGGGGCTAGTAAGTAAAGACACAACAACCACTATCGGTAGCCACTCGTGGGGTGCCGGACAACTTCTGCGCCGAATGAAGAAGAACCAGGTAGCCGCTGTGGTAGTCAAGGGGATTAACCACCTCGTCTGGTATGCGAGTGCTGAAAGCGGTGTGCCATCTGATAGCGCCCTAAGAATCCCTGCCAGAGATGTGCCTACCCACGAACGGACATCGGTGGCTCCTTGTGTCTGTTGTGTCGTTGACAGTGCATCAAACCACCAAAGGAGCAGCTCTGGAGATGCGGCGCACACCGGCGCTACTAGGATCGCCACACCGATCACAAACCCGAACCCAAGATTCGCAGTTCGCTGACGGAGGCTCCACAATATCGCATAGACGAAAACGAGATAAAACAGGTGCGGCTTTAAAGTCAAAACAGCAAGTGGAACACCAGCAAGGATGTGGCGATTCTTTGAGGACGCAAACATCGAGAGTGCGATAGCGCTAGCAAAGAGTGCGCCGACCTGCCCAACTCGTAACAACTCAGACATCGGGATAAAGGATGTGAAACCGAGTAGCACGAGTACACTCGTAGCGACGCCAGATCTCCGATACATCGAGAGAACGAGCACAAGGGCACTAACGTAGAGCGTCAGACTCACCACCAGCCACAACTGCGAAGCCTCGTGAAAGGGGAACCGAAGAACCGGCCCCATGAGCGAGAAGATCCACGGAGGATTCCACATCATCATCGGCTCACCTGGCCTGCCAAGTCCCTGCTGGCGTTCACGTTGATTCACTGGCTCATATGGATTCATCTCATCAGAAGCGATTCGATACGCCGACCAGTATTCGATAAAGTCATTTGTTCCAGGGGTGCCAAAGGTACCGGGGCTCGACAGCAAGGGGAGCAAGATATGCGCGGTAATCGCTACGTGGAGCAGCACAAGGGGCAAAACGATCCAATTTCTAAAAACCATAGAGAGAGAATGAGACTGCAAGTGATGAACTGTCAAGGCAGGGAGTCTCATACACAGGAGAGGGAACGGCCCCTATGACTCGCCATTGACCACCCGAGCCACTACCTGCGTAGCATCATCAAAGATGACGTGCCAGTCACTGGACGAAGCGACCTCTTTACCAACGGTGGTGTTCGCTGGGATAATCACGTGAGTCACCCCGAACTGCTGCACGAGATCATCGAGCGATCTCTTCGATTCCATGGCTCTAAAGTAACGCCGGTAGAGATCTTCGCCGATAAGGGTGTTACGGTCGTCTATAACGGCACGAAAGCTGGGATAGAGCGCCGCCGTGATCGTTCCGCCCCAGTCAGGTGATGCGAGCACCACCCCTTTCGACGCATCGGCGCGGATCGCTGCGACGACGCCAGGTGGATAGCGACTGGCTTGAGGTCCTAGCTGCGCCGGTAGGAGACCTCTCGTTACCCCAATGAGTCCACAGAGAAAGCAGAGCCATGCGGCGAGAGCTACAGAGGGCACACGTCGCTCGTGCTGCTCAATGGCCCCCACGAGCCGCGCGCTAAGCTTTAGGGCTGGAATGCGACAGCGAGGTGCACTGTACATCAACAACGCAGCAAAGAGCGGTGTTGCTACCACTGAAGCAAAAGGGATGTACCGCACTGAGCGCAGCGCCGCACAGGCAAAGATCACTGTAGTGACGAGGTCGAACCAGGTGACTCTCTTTCGAAAGCCGGGCTTACTGATCGCTGTGACGATAGGAATACCAGCCAGACAGAGAAAGGCTATTCCTTCAAAGCTTGTAAAGTCCGGGGGCAGCCATTCTTCGTTCAGGTTTAAAAAATAGTCACTACTACCGAGCGCGAAGATGCTCCGGTGAAGTGCAGCCCCGTAAGGATTTGCAAGGGTTCCAACACCACACAGAAGCGCGGTTGCACCCAAGGTCTTTGCTCTAAAATCAAGGCACCGATGTTCACAGAGGTAGACCAGGAAAGCGAGACCGGCTACGAGGACTCCCAGAACGAACGCGGGGTGGAGGTTACTCCAGAGCGCACATAGACTCACCAGACAAGCACCGCGGGTCAGGATTTCTCGACGGGCCATCAGATCTCGACGGTAGATATCTCGAACCACAACAAAGGCAGCTGTAAAGCAGAGCAGACTTAGAACAACAGGCCGAAGGATAAAGTGCACCTGCGCGCACTTAAAAGCTATTACCACAGCGATGAGGCTCGTAAGGGCTCCCCCACTCTGTGCCCGCAGCGCTGGCAGGAGCACGCCGAAGAAGGTCACAATCCACACCCCAGCAAACACCTGGTAGAGCAGCTCCCATCCCCCGCGAGCGTGGAGCGTAAAGATAAGGAGGTCGGAGAGCCATTGGTCGGAGATCCAGGCCCGGCGCTCACCTGCAAGAAAGGGATCGTAGCGAGGAATCTCTCCGGAATGCGAAATCAGCTCTCCGGTCTTTAAGTGCCAGCCGACCCCCGGATCATCGGCAAACGACCCCATCTGGCTCAGATACAAGGATACGTAGCCTAAAACCGTCACCAGAAAGGCTATGGAGAGGCGTGAGCCGATACTCTGTGTTGGATTCACAAGGGCCATACTGAGACTACGAGGCACCAGGGCTCTTACCTAGGGCACGCAACAAAATTCACCGCGGCCACGGTCATCTGCACTCTCTTGGAGCGCCTTTTTCGGACCAGCTGCTGCTACCATTCGGGTTATACACCTTATTAAGGACGTCGGCAGGCCCTATTAACGGCGAGGTCGCGGAATTGATATAATCTACCACTGTTGAGGGTACGCGAAACGATGTATAATTTTCGCAAATTGCGGCGCTGCTTCAGGACCGATGTAAAGAACCAGCCTTAACGGTAGCCATGTAGCGAGGAATACGAAAAGACACGCGAGATGCTGTGTTCGCCCAAAAAACCACAGTCATATCGATAACGATACATTGAGGTTTTTCGCGAAGCACTACCAAACCGGAGCCACTGCTCGGATTCCGCAGTAGCAGAAGCCTTTGAAACTCGTTCAAGTAAGATTGACCTAGCTTCCTTTATGATCCCAACTAAAGACCCTGACGCAGCGCTAGAATTTTGTCGTGCTCTGTCAGCCCATGTATCTCGGATAGAGGAGCAGCAGAGAACTCCAATTGAACTCTCTGTCGTACTCCCAGTGCATAATGAGGCATCGAACCTACCTCTCCTGTTTCAGCGCCTTGTCGACACTCTGAAATCTCTTGTAGACAGCTTCGAGCTGATATTTGTCGACGATGGCAGTACCGATGGAAGTATCGAGGAGATACTCAAACTCGCTGACCAGCACCCCTTCGTGGTAGCCGTTATCCTTTCGCGTAATTTCGGACACCAAGCAGCGGTGGTGGCTGGCCTCGACCACGCCCGGGGTCTCGCAGTTGTTGTAATGGACTCGGATCTTCAAGATGAGCCAGAGATCATCCCCTCCCTCTATGCACAGTGGCGAGAGGGAAACGACGTTGTATACGCCGTCAGGAAGACGAGAATTGAGAGCAGATTTCGCCGGATCGGTTACTCAATGTTCTACCGTTTATTGAAGAAGATTGCTCGGGTGGATATTCCGCTGGATGCAGGTGATTTTAGCTTGCTCGATCGAAAGGTACTCGATGCGATGCACGAGATCCAGGAGCGAAATCCTTTCGTGCGCGGAATGCGTGCGTGGGTCGGGTTCAAGCAGGCTGGAGTGCCGGTCGATAGAAAGGCGCGTCATAGTGGCGAGTCGAAGTACAACATCGCCTCCCTCTTTGCGCTCGCCGTCGACGGTCTTGTTGGCTTTAGCTTCTTTCCCCTTCGGTGCATTGCATGGGCTGGCGGTGTTCTGTCTTTGGCTTCGATACTCCTCGGGCTCTTCTATTTCATGAAGAAGATCAGTGTCGGCCTCAATCCTCCAGGTTTTGCAACTCTTACAGTTCTCACTCTGTTTCTTGCCGGTGTGCAGCTCCTCACTCTCGGGGTAATGAGCGAGTACCTGGGTAGAGTTCTGGACGAGGTCAAAGGGCGCCCTCGGTACATCGTGGGCCGGCGTATTAATTGGGCACCGCGTGCGTATTCTTCAACTCAACAATGAGTATCCACCACTCGGTGGGGGAACCGCGACCGTCACTCTTGAGGTCAGCAAAAGACTCGGTATCCTAAACGGGATCCATTCAGAGCTTGTTACAAGTAGTGGCTCAGGTATCTTTTGCTCCGGTCATGGCGAGTCCCCATCGTGCATAATCACACGACTGCCACTTCGTCAGAAGTGCTTTCACCACGCCTCAATCGTAGACCTACTGCGATTCATAGTGAGCGCTCTCCGGTATCTTACTACTCGGTCAAAAGCCACCTCTTTCGATGTCTCACTCGCTTGGTGCACAGTGCCCGCTGGATTTATCGCTTTTGTATTGCACAAACTTTATGGACTCCCATACGTTGTTCGGGTTAGCGGGCCGGACATTCCTGGATTTGAGAAGCGATATCAGCGCATCTACCCCATTCTCAGGCCGATTCTCCGGCAGATATGGAGATCCGCAGGTTGTGTTGTATGCAAGTGTAGTGAAGAAGCCACCCGAGTCATGCAAGTCCTTCCCGAGGCGCGTATCCGCATTGTTCCTAACGGCGTAGATACGGACACGTACTATCCAGCACGGACGAGGTCGCCAGGGCCTCGGGTGCGCATCTTATGCGTTGCCCGCCTCGTAGAGCGTAAAGGTCAGCGGCTAGCGATTAAGGCGCTCGCGGCAATACGCACCCTCGGCGTTGATGCCGAGCTCATGCTCGTCGGCGATGGCGATAGTCTCGCGTCATACAAAGAGTTTGCGCACGCCTGTGGTGTCGGTGAACACGTTATGTTCCGTGGCGCACTATCGAGGGCTGAAATGCCCGATGCATACAGGGATGCAGATATTTTCCTCCTCCCCTCATTCGCTGAATCGATGAGCGTGGCTGCGCTCGAGGCCCTTGCATCGGGCCTCCCTCTCGTAGTCACCCAAGGGGGTGGAGCAGATCTATTTGTGGAGCATGGAAGAAATGGATTTCTCATCCCGTACGGAGATGTGGAGGCGCTGACTGCCGCGATACATGAACTCGCGAATAGTAGCGAGCTGCGCGCACAATATGCCAGCGAGTCACGCCGTAAGTCCGGTCAATTCTCATGGTCAGCGACGACTCAGGGTCTGCTGAATGCACTACGAGAGGTCTCCAAATCCTAAGCTCCGATCAAACCGCTGGTGACAATTTTCTTAGAAATTCGTCGTGAGCAATCAGCACTACGAAGGGTCTAATCCGTATTTTTCACGAAGCTCGCTGCGCTCGCCGTGAAAAATGTGCGGATCGAGCCACTGCTCGGCCCATGCAGCGAGCATAAGAGCACTCCATATAGCAGGCGACCACGTTGCCCTTCCATCGAGGTAAGCACGCCATAGCTCCCGAATGCGAACCTCCGGCATAAACTCGGCAAAGAGTTGCTCCGCCCGCGGCAAGAGTGCCTCAGCCCACTCGCGGAGGGCTCCCCTCACCCACCTCTCCACTGGCGCTCCGAACCCCTGCTTCTCGCGCTCTATGAGGGTATTTGGCACCTTCGTGGCAAGCACACCCCTGAGCAGTTTTTTGGTCGGATGATCGGCGAATCGTATATGATCCGGGAGGGAGTATGCGAACTCGACAACGCTGCGGTCTAGGAGGGGAACTCGCGCTTCTAATCCGTACCACATGGAGGACCTGTCAACTTTTGTCAGGATATCATCGGGAAGGTAGGTCTCGCGGTCCCAGTCCGTCATTCTACCTGTTAGACTCACGCCAGGACGACCAAACACCGCTGCCAACCTTTCCTTGAGCGGATGCCACTGCATCTCCTTTGAATCGACTAAACGTGGCCACTGCGAGCACAGAAAATCGTAGATCTCCTCGCTTGAATTCATCTTCAGTAACCGTGCAACGGTTATTGCTGACAGGCCGGCAGCTTCTATGGGCACAGACTTCGGTACAATGAATGGTAGTAGCCCTAGCATCCGCTGCCACCCCCGATATCCCGGTAGCTCAATTGCTCTTGCTAGGATGCCGCGCGCCGTCGCCGGAATCATGCTCTGCGCCACAGCGAGTCGCTTAGCCCAGGCATATCGTGGGTAACCTCCGAAAAGCTCGTCGCCTCCATCTCCAGATAGGACAACAGTTACGTGCCGCCTTGCCAGTTGGGAAACTAGGAGCGTTGGAATCTGAGATGAGTCCCCAAACGGCTCGTCGTACACAACCCCTAAGGATTGTACTGCTGCCAAAGCTTCATCGCTGCCACACAGGAGTTCATGGTGCTCTGACCCAAGGTAATCGGCTACTGCTTTGGCATAGGGCGCTTCGTTGTACCTACTCTCCTTGAAGCCGATCGAGAAGGTGTTTATCCTATCCGTAGTAGATTCCGCCATGAATGCGGCTACCGTTGAGGAGTCAACGCCACCAGAGAGAAAGGCGCCAACCGGAACGTCAGAGACCATCTGAGAGCGCACAGCTTCACGTACTACACGAGCGAGCTCGCTTTCTGCGTCTTGCGGGGTAATCGTTCGATTAATGGAGATCTGATCGGGGCTCCAGAACCGGCGAATGATGCGACTTTCCTCTAAGGATTGAAACGAGTTCTCCTGCGACAGATGGGACTCATCAAAGATAGCATAGGAGCCCGGTGGCAACTTGTAGATACTGGAGTACATTGTATATGGAGCCACCACGTACCCGTAGCGAAAGTATGTAGAGATACCCGCTCTACTAAGCTTCAAGGGCTCGCCTGCTATCCGCGATACAAGTCGTGTATCTGAAGCAAAGAGAAAGCTTTGGCCGCACCAGCCGAATATGAGTGGCTTCACTCCTAGCCGATCTCGTACCAAAAAGAGCCGACGCTCCGCGGTGTCCCAGACTGCAAATGCAAAGATCCCGTCGATTTGCTCGAGTGTCTCTTCAAGACCCCACGCTTCAAGCGCAGCTAGAATAACCTCTGTATCGCTGCCGCCTCGAAATCGAGCCCCATGACGGTCTATTAACTCGGCGGCGATTTTTTTAAAGTTGTATATCTCGCCATTGTACGAGATAACAAACCGACCGCTCGCCGACTCCATTGGCTGATGACCCTGTGCCGAGAGGTCAAGGATGGCAAGGCGAGTATGGCCAAGCAGCACATCATGTCCACTCCAGGTTCCGTGGGAATCAGGACCCCGGTGATGAAACGAGCTCCACAGGTCCCTACACCCAGACTCTGACGCCCGACTGCCAAAAACTCCAAAAATACCGCACATTCCTCAACTACTCAGATCACTTCAACAGTCTCTGGCGCCTAGTGACACCCCCACTCTTACAGTAGAGGTCTCAATACCCCGAGGTTCTCATTAGACCGCGCCGGGAAAAACACTACAACCCCGGTTCTATGACTACTTCGATTCAGCACTTTACTATAAGCTCATCGGAACCTAACTCCAACCTAGGTGGAATAATTCGCACTGTCGCTACCGCAGTTGAATAAGCGTAGCCTCCTGGCGATGTAACACGCGGTCATCCTATTGTTAAGGAGCCGCAAACAAACAGAGGTACCGGCATGGAGCTGGTCCTCAATTTAAACAG
>JBKCMS010000039.1:0-17709 GCA_046300175.1 Pseudomonadota bacterium
TGATGGCTGAGTAGGTTTTTAACTTAGCAGGAACTTGAAAGCACTGGAGCAAGAGCTCCGGCTGGGGCGCTATACTTGAAACATCCAAGGTGAAAATTATATTTTTGCCCCCGTACTCTCCGAATCTTAACCTTATTGAACGTTTGTGGCGATTCTTAAAGAAAATCGTCTTATACAATCGGTACTACGAGCGATTTGCTGATTTCAAAGCCGCGATTCTCAAGCTTCTTTGCTAACATCAAGCAGTACCGTCCAGAGCTAGAGTCTCTGATGACATTAAAATTTCACACGCTTAAGCACATAGGAGTTTGTTGTCTTCTACGGCGCAACTTGGCTGTTCCCTTGATCTTTATGGGCCAAGATTGCGCTCGCCCAGCAATTCTCATTCATTTTTTTCAAAAATGAATGAGGCTGGGTTTACCTCCCCTTTAGGCCGGATGAGCACGACGCCAGTCAATGACCTCTATCGCTGCTATCGCGGCTTCAAGTCCCTTATTTGAGCGATCGTTGGCAGCGCGCTTATAGGCGTGTTCGATCGCGTCCACCGGCAGAATCTGGTTTATGATCGGCACATTACACTCAAAGCTAACCTTCTCAAGACCGCTCATGCACAGGTCTTTAACGAGATCGAAGTGGTAGGTATCGCCCTTGAGAATCACGCCGAAAACGATCACCGCTTCTATCGATGGATCGCGTTTCATCACACGGCGCACCGCGAGTGGAAGCTCTAGGCACCCTGGCAATGTGTGCACGTCAGGCTCCTGACAGCCTGCGGACAATAGCACTTCTATACACGGTTTAGTCATCGCCTCTGAGATATCCAGGTACCATTTGGACCGTAATATAGCCACCTTGGCATGCGCGATTTCCGGAAGATTTTCAACTGAGTACGTAGTTTGAGCCATGGTGGGATTACGCCTTTGTGAATCTAGCGCTTGATCAAAGATTAGCGGCTTACCTTTTAAACCAACAGCCAATGCTAAACAGCGGCAGAACTGTGTGTTTTGCTAAAGTCCGAATTATCGCTAAGGAATTACGGAAAACGCTATACTGGGAATTATTGGGAAAATACCGGAGAAGGGACTTGAACCCCCACACCCTCGCAGGTAGCGGATTTTGAATCCGCCGCGTCTACCATTCCGCCACTCCGGCACGAGCTTGCAGGTCAGACCTTACGCAGATTTAGCCGAAATTTCAAGTCTGATAGCGGCAGCTATCCGTTGCTCAACGAGACAAGCAATCTCCTGTGCATCCCTCCCTTCTGGCTCTATAGGCTCCAAGAATTCCAGCTCAATAGAGGTACCGAATGGTACCGGCCAAAAATTGAATTGTAGAAGCTGCCAATTACCCCGAATAGCCACAGGCTGAACGATGGCACTCGGCATAGTTTCAAGCAAAGCCTTTAACCCTGTAGTTTTAAACCGTTTCATGACTCCATCGCGTGCGCGCGTTCCCTCAGGAAACACAGCTGCAACCTGGTGCAACCGCTCCTTCTCGCGTCCAAACGCCTGTATCTGCCGCACTGCGACTGCGGCATCCTTGCGGTCAATTAAGACAGAGCCCAGACGTCGCAAAGCCATTGAGATACTCGGGATCCAACGCCCAAGTTCACGCTTGGCAATAAACCCAACCTCGCGCGATCTACATTCCCACATGATCATCGGTATATCGTACATACTCTGATGATTGGATACGATAATCACCGAGCGATTGGCTGGCAGCGCCGGAGCTCCGATCACGCGGTATCGGGCTCCCGTGGTAAATCGGATGTTCAGCACGATGCAGATATTCATTAGGTCTAGTAGCTGCTTGTGCAAACGTTTACTGAAGCAGGTCGCTACTGCGTGGATCGGATGAAAAATAACAAGGATAGAGAAAAATAAAACAACGTAGGCCGGTGTGATGAGCCAATCAATTACTCGATGACTTCGAGCAGCTAATGATTGCTGACAATCTATCTCTGAGCTCACCATAGGTCTAAGACCCTAGACAAATTACGGCCGTTCTATATCCAATCGGCGCATCTGCAAAGTTATCGCATGTTCTAATTTTTTTCGTAACCACTCGGGGCAAATCTCTCCCGGCTTACCTAAAAGCTGTTCCTTTAGAGCTAAAAGCTGCTCAGTGCGTTGCTGAACAGAGAGGTCAGTCTGATGTAGATGTCGTAGTGTATCAAGTACGATGACTCCTCGAATCAATACACTATCAGGCTGAACAAATTCGTCTTTTGAAACATCAGTAACGAGCTCTAATAGCTCTACTGGCACCTCGTCCAGCAACGCCTCTGGGAATTCTCCAACACTAGCGGCGTATATGGCAGCTCTTAGCGTTGTAAAGTTTCTAATTCCTCCATCAGCTGTCAACAACGATAGGACTCTGGCCAAGCGAGGATTGAATGAAGCGCCCTCTTGGCGTACTAAACCAGGCTCAACATTTCCCCCTAGGCGCACACAGTGGCAGTACTCTGCTGCTAGCCGGTCAAGCTGCTCAGCACTTAAAAAACGCGCAAGCGCTACAAATACCTTCGGCGCGTTTTCTTGCAACACATTGGTATCATTAAGTTCTTTCATCTCGCAATTACTGCTCTAGGCGCTAGCAACTGTGCTACGATCACTTCTTGCTGTGACAGTGCACACCTGGCGTGAAGTGCCACAGGCCGTTAATATACCACTTACAGCGCGGAACAAAAATAAACTCCTGGCTAAGTTGCAAATGAAAGAGTCGCGGATACGGGATAGAGGCTAATAAAGAGACTAAAGCGCCTTTTGCGGCGCTTGTCACTTGCAGCAACCAAGAAACATTTTTGTCACACGCCCTTAGAAAAGTAAAAGAGAGGGTGGCTTTGAAGGGTCGTTTATTCCACAAAGTCTTTAAGGTTGCAGTGTCGCGAAATCGCTCCTTGTGCAAGAGTGTTGCTCTGCAATTACTCATTCTGAGTAATGTGCTGCTTATACTGATGGCTAGTGTGCTCGCAGACGACTATATATCTCCAGAACTGGTAAAGATCTCAACTCCTCAGTACCGACCTGAGTCAGCGGCCTTTTCTCCGCGACTTGGAACGTACGAATATTCTGTGGGATGGGAGGGCATCAATGCGGCCTCGTGCACTGTGACTATTGAACGCCGAGGTGGCGCTTATGTGGTAGAGGCCGCAGCGCGTACGTACAGCGGAGTCGATCTGCTCTACAAGCTACGATATGGCGCAGTGGGCACCATATCAGCCAACGACCTTACTTCGATTAATCTCTCTATCGATCACCAGGAGAACTCGCGCAGAAAAAATATAGCTATAGATTTTGACCCGCTTAACCAGACAACACACAGGCGCACTATTAACGCTGTAAGGAGTAAAGGGGCGGACGATCCTGACAAGAAAACTCTCTCGTTTATAACCGACAATTTTACCCTAGACCCGATCGCCGCGGTTTTCTTAGCGCGCAGCCTCGACTGGAAGATTGGCGACACACGCCACTTCGACGTATTTAACGGCAAGAGTCGCTATTTTATCTCTCTCACAGCACAGGATAAAACAGTCATTAGATATAAGGGCGAGCAGCGTCCAGTTATAGTGATCACACCCCAGGTGCGTAATCTTACTACGACTAAACCTCGCTCTAAGTTGAGGCAAGCCTACATCTATGTCTCAGACGATGCGCTGCGAGAGGTGTTACGAATCGAGAGCTCAGTCTTTATAGGACGAGTTATCACCGAGCTTGATTCATTTACTCCGCTTGCACGTGAGTCTGAGCCGCAGATTCAATTGGTCCAAAGCAACGATGATCAGCTGAGTAATCGGGCACAGATGAGGTAAGCGCTTTCGGCTCGGGGGCTAATTCGAAAAAGCCATGAACACAAGTTATATACTTGCAGGGACTCTTGTCGGACTGCTAGTAGGAGTTACTGGAGTCGGCGGAGGCTCCCTGATGACGCCTTTATTGGTATTCATGTTTGGCTTTAGTCCAACCGTGGCTGTTGGTACCGATCTATTATTCGCGGCTATAACCAAGTCAGTTGGCGTGCTAGTCCATCATAGGTCACACGGCTCAGTTCATTGGCGAATAGCTCGGAGCTTATGCCTCGGTAGCATCCCGGCTTCTCTCTTGGCGCTCTATTTTCTACACTCATATGCGCAACTAGGCAGGGATATTTCGCGGCCAATTACCGTGACACTCGGGATTGCTCTGGCTCTCACGGCATGCGCTCTGTGCATAAAGCCCCAAGTGCGAGACCTCGGCCAGCGACTACCTCGCCCTGTCATCCGTTACATCGGCCAGCATCGGCAAACTGCAACTATTGCCATCGGCGTACTACTCGGGGTGCTAGTTACACTATCTTCGGTTGGCGCTGGCGCACTCGGCACGGTATCCCTTCTACTACTCTACCCTGCTCTTCCAGCCGTACGAGTTGTCGGCACCGATTTAGCTTATGCAATTCCACTCGCCACTGTGGCGGGGGTAGGGCACTGGGCCCTTGGTAACGTTGATTGGCAGCTATTGGTCACTCTGCTTGTTGGTTCAGTTCCCGGCATCTGGGTCGGTAGTCATATAAGCGCCCGCATCCCGAATTGGATCTTACGGCCTGTACTAGTTACCATGTTGATTGTTGTAGCAGTTAAGTGCTTGTGGCGTTGAGGAAGTCAGGCGATATATGGAGGCCTATGCTAAGCTCTGACCCTTTCAGCGATGTATCATCGACGATAGACGAAAAAAACTTTTCAAGCTCCGGCTTCGCACTCTGTATAGCTCTTATTATATTTGGATTTATCGCTTTTCCGCTCTTTCAAGCTATCCAAACGGGGGGCGTGCTGTTTTACGCTAATGCGATCGATGAGTCGGGCTACCTCTCCTATCAGTACTCCACCTACAGCGCAGAAAATTCGAGCATGCATCGATTGTCCAGCTTTCTAGTTTTATGGCTGCATCGGCTGGGCTTATCTGGTGGCTACTGTAACGTACTGTTTGACGTTGTATCAACTGTAGGCATTCTCGTTGGTCTGTATCGACTACTTCATCTTATGGGCTACTGTCGTGCTGATGCACGTAGCGGAGCTCTGCTTATTTTTATTCTGCCCCTGGCTGTCGGACCCACCAATCCCATATTCGAACATCTACGCTGGACCTTTCTGTCAGAGTCACTTGTTCGCTGGATGATTGGGCCATTTAATCCTGAGTTACCGTTCGCCCGCTCTCCGGAGCCACAACTATCGTGGCTGCTGATAGTGCTGTGGTTGAATCTGTTCTTTAAGTCTCGATGGCTCCTGATCTCTGCGTTTTTTCTTAGTCCTTTTTTATATTCATTCATCAGGCTTCCCTTTTTATTCACCGTCATCGCGATTGCTATCGCCAAGCAAGTTAATCTTTATAGAGGTATCTTACTGGCCTTTTTATTAGTCGGTGCCATGGTCGCATCTTTCTCGATTCTTGCCCGAAGTGGGCCGCTTGCCTGGCTAACTGTAAGAACATGGCTACCGATGCTCTCGTTAATGGGAGTCACGTCTTACTGCATATATGTAATTATCCGCGACCGAGCCCCTCAATGGATGCGCACTATCGGACCGGTTCTAGTTGCCTCTACCTGGGTTGGTCCTAATGTTCAGATTATCAGCGGTACTCTGGCCGCTCCAGTCAATTACGAGCAGTACTGGAGCAACGTGGTGATCGGGCTCTTGGCAGCGGTGGGGATTCTCTCAATAAATGGTAGTCGGCGACTATGGGTAGGGGCGGCGTTGGTGATATTTGCAATTCAATCTGCGAAAAGTTTTGATGAGAATCGGCGTATGTTTGCCGAACTACCCAATCGTGACGAGGCTCTTGTGGCAATAAAGACAGCCTCAGAGCGAGTGGCCGTAAATGATGTTCTTTTGGCCTCGTATCTCGATCTAAGCTACCCAATGCAACCGTCGACACTCTTCTCTTTTAATTCAACATACAATCTTAAAACAGAGGCTCTGTACCATCGTTATAGCTGTGGACGCCGATACATCGAGGCTAACACTCCTGATATCGCTCGATCCTTTACATCGACGTTTGCTAGGTTAGACTACGCTTATCAAGCTGCTGGGGTCGATCTGCTCAATACAGCGGGACGAGCAGAGACCCCCAAACGCCCCCTCTCTCCCCTGCCGGCAGACTTCCAGTGCCCAACACTCCCACCGCTTGTGTTTGCGACTGCATCGCCGTAGCCAGGATTTATGACCTACCTGAGCCTATGCCGTAGCCGAAACCCTGTCGGAGTCGTTTCTTAACCAAGCAGGATCGCAAGGCTTTGGAGCAGATGGTTGAAAGCCTAAAGTAGGCCGAACTTTGCGGATGCGCAGTCCTGGCAACCTAAAGCGTCAACACTTTAAAGTTTAAAAGCTGAAGTGATTTAAGACATATGCGCCATTTTCGGACCCGCTACTGCTCTATTTCGGATTAATATCAGAGCGTCCTCTAGCTGCTCTTTCGCATCGTAAGCATCTGAGGGAGTTTTGCGAAAAGCTATAGCAGTGAGACCAGCGAGCCTTTTGCAGTAAATCACTTTGCAGTTGTTATTTTGATTCGCATCAGCGCATCGATAGCTTTTTCCAAAAGCTGGGGTTGCGCTAGTTACCTTTCGGAACATGCTATATGACCGGCCATGCCACACTTCCTATTCACTTCTTCACCATCGTTTTAGACGGCGAGCCATACATCCGGTATCACCTGCAAGTGCTCCAATCTCTCGACATACCGTGGCACTGGCATATCGTCGAAGGAGTGGCGGAATTAGCTCACGATACATCTTGGTCGCTTGCCGCAGGTGGCCGGGTACCAGATGAGCGCTATCGCTCTGCACTAAGTAGTGATGGGACAAGTGATTACCTTGATACTATAGCACGAGAAAACCCCAATAACATCACGCTATATCGCAAACCAACTGGCCAACGCTGGGATGGAAAGATAGAGATGGTAAGAGCGCCGCTGAATGCCATTAATGATGAGTGCCTTCTGTGGCAGATTGATAGCGATGAGCTCTGGACATCAGAGCAGATTCAAAAGATGCACGAGATGTTTCTCAGCGCCCCACAGCGCTACGCTGCCTTCTTTTGGTGTCACTATTTCGTCGGGCCCGATAAAGTGATCGCTACTCGGAATTGTTACGCGCAGAACCCTAGCTACGAGTGGTTGCGGGTATGGCGCTTTCAGCCAGGTATGCAGTGGGTAACGCATGAACCGCCGACTTTAGCGGTACAGGCACTCGATGGTTCTGCCTATAATGTTGCCTCTATCAATCCTTTTACTCACGTCGAAACCGAAGCTGCCGGGCTAGTTTTTCAGCACATGAGCTACACAACTGAGGCACAACTCCGCTTCAAAGAACAGTACTACGGTTACACTGGAGCTACCGAGCGGTGGCGTGCTCTTCAAAACACCTCATCACCATATGTCCTTCTGCGCGATTTTTTTCCATGGGTCACCGACTCTACTCTGGTCACATCAGCCTCTCGCCAAGGAATTACCATTCTTGCTGAAGCTAATAATAATAATCAAACAAAGCCATCTTTGGTCAGCGCGACATCAGCGCAACTGTGTTCAGCCCGCTCCGCACGACCTATCCGCCTAGCAATCGATGGTGTATTTTTCCAACTCAACTCAACTGGTATAGCGCGCATGTGGCACTCGATTCTAGCGCACTGGTCTGCATCGGGCGTTTTGTCGGAGGTGCTGCTACTTGATCGTGGCGGAACGATGCCCTCGATCCCAGGGGCTAGTTACCTGAAGATACCCTTGTATTCTATCGGGCAAAGTGACACCGATCGCTCAATGCTTCAGTCCATCCTAGATCAATATGAGATACCGCTATTTGCCTCAACCTACTACACATCTGTGCATCATACGCAGTCTTTGCAGTTAGTATACGATATGATTCCAGAGGTGCTCGGGTTCGATATCGCACGAGAACCGGCGTTTATTGAGAAGCATGCGGCTTTTGCAAAAGCCAAATACTTCGTCTGCATCTCTGAGAATACACAGCGAGATCTACACCGATTCTTACCATCGATTCCAAAATCTGCGAGCAAAGTAGTTTATCCCGGTGTGGATACCACCCGATTTAAAGCTCCTACTGCCAGCGATGTTGTTGCTCTGCACACCAAATACGGCATAACTAAGCCCTATTTCCTGATGGTGGGTTCGGGTGGTGGGTACAAAAACGCAGTAATGCTAACTGAAGCGCTTAGTCACCTTCCGTCACAACACGGATTTGAGATCCTGCTTGTCACCAGATCTGGTATCCCCGGCGAATTGGCAGAGGCAGTTGCTCAAGGCATGGTGAGAGCCGTTGCACTTTCTGATGACGAGCTGCGCTCGGCATATGGGGGTGCTATAGCGTTGGTCTATCCATCGATGTATGAGGGTTTCGGACTACCGATACTTGAGGCGATGGCGTGCAACTGTCCGGTGATAGCCAACGACACCGCATCTATTCCGGAAGTCGCAGGATCGGCTGCACTATATGCACGAAATGCCCGCGAACTCGCCTCAGCTTTGTGTGAGGTACAAAAACCTGATGTGCAGCAGCAACTTGTGCTGGCAGGCCAACAACGTACCCGCTTATTCTCTTGGGATAATACCGCCCAGCAGCTTTGGGCCCAGATTTGCTCCCTAACAGAAGCCGCGTACTCAGAAAATGATGGCGAGATGCCTCAACAGCCTGCACTTTAAAAGGATTAATGTCATGTCTCTTGACTCAGTAATAGCTCCGGAAATTCTCAATGATGAGTTTCATCAAACTATCTTCACACTTGCTTCGACTCAACCTCTCACTCATATCCTTGAGATCGGTTCAAGCTCCGGAGAAGGAAGTACTGACGCCTGGGTGCGCGGCATCGCCGCCAATCCGCACCGACCGACCCTACACTGCATTGAACTCAGCAAGCCCCGTTTCCAGGCCCTTGCCAATCACTATTCAGATAACCCACATGTGCGCTGCTACTGGGCATCATCTGTCAGTCTTGACTGCTTTCCATCAGAGGCTGATGTCACTAATTTCTATCACACTGTCCCCTCAAAACTTAGACAGTGGCCACTCGAACAGGTACTCGGATGGCTTCGGGACGACATCGCCTACCTGAAGACCCACAACGCCCCAGATGATGGGATCAAGCAAGCCCTACGTGCCTCTAAGCAGACCGCTTTTGATGCGGTTTTGATCGATGGGAGCGAGTTCACCGGCGTAGCTGAGTTTGCGCAAGTCTACGGAGCGCGCTGGATTCTCTTAGACGATATACTTACCTACAAGAATTGGGAGGTAGTTCACTTCCTCTCTAAAGATTCTCGCTACCAAGTGGTAGCAGCTCAAACAAACGTTAGGAACGGATTCGCTGTCTTTTTACGCAAGCAATAGTCCGAACCCTCTACTGATTGAATAATTTTACGATGGCCGAATGGATTGTCCTGTTAGCGGCGGCGATAACACACGGCAAGGTTCTATCGGGTGTTTCACGGAATGAGCCTAGGTCTGCCCCCGACCAGTCGCTGACAATTGCTCCTGCTTCCTCAGCAATGAATGCGAGCGCACCGCCATCGATTGCCTGCGCCGGAGCGTGGATCACAGCCGCCGCCCGGTGCTCAAGTAGATCGGTTGAATGAAAGGTTGCTATAGTGCCATGAGGATTGAACTCCTCAAGAATATCCTTAACATCAAGCTCCGTCTGCAATTTTTTGACCAAATCAGGGCGATTGAAAAGCAGGACAGGCCCCTGACTCTTTGATACATCAAGCCTGGTGCCCGCAACTCTGCGGTTGTACTGATCGTGAGTTTGTACAAAAGCTCCTTCTCCGCGTACCGCCATGTAACAACGATCGAGACGAGGCATATAGCACATAGCCGCCACAATTCGACGTGAGTCGTGGATCGTTACGATGATTTGATAATGCGTTCTCTGCGCTATGTATGCGCGTGTCCCGTCGATTGGGTCGAGCTGAACTTCAAGCTCTACAGGTGACTGAGGATTATTGGAGAAGTACTTGAGATTTAGAGACTGGCTATGCTCCTCTGAAAAAAAACCAACCTCTGGGTAACGAGCAAGAAGGGCGACTTCGAGGTAACTCTGAATCGATAGGTCTGCATCTGAGAGCGCATGGTGAAAAGGGGTGGGCCCGTTCTTGGCCTGATGCACATCAATTCGATTCTGTACAGCGACACTATAGGCACCTGCCGCGCTTACAAATGGGGCCAAATAATCGAGTATCTCTGCTGCCTTTGACATGTGACATCCTAGGAAAGTGCTCTTCCCACACTGTACGCCACAGCCCGGTGACTACGCAACTTCATCGATCTAGGCAGTTTACTATCATCCATCTCGTGGCTAGACTACCGTAGGGAATTTTTAGAGCTGGTATCTTATTAAGACGGTAGTTAGGCAGCTATCGTTTTGCTTCGGCCTGGTCAGGTTATGAACTGAGGATTTTTTTGGCGAAGCTTAACTAAGTCGCAGCCCGCATGCCGTCACCCGCAGCAGAAGATATTTATGAGACCAGTTCTAATCTCTAAGCATCCAGGAAAGGAGCGTAAGCAACGAGTTGAGGCGCTAGTAATTTCACTTATCACGGTGGCAATCACCGCGTGGATTCTGTGGAAACCACTGATACTTAGGGTACAGGGAATTCTCGACCCATTCTCTTTCAATGGCGACGCCTTGCAGCACATCGCGCCCATGTGGTTTGTGCACCAGCCATCAAGTGCAGTCCACGATTACACGCTACGCTACTATCTTGAGGCGATCCTTCCTCCTCTATTTAAGGCCATATACGCTATTTTAACTAACTGGCTTACCCCTGCTGTGGCCTCAAAGCTTCTAACGATCGGGCTTAGCTTGGCTTTTATTATCATCTCTACGCTCACAGCCCGCAGACTGGCTGGCTGGGCAGCTGGTTCGCTTACTTTTTTTCTCGCGACTGCCGGGGTTCTCAAGAACCTCTACTTTATGGGTGGCATTCAGCGCGGATTCGGATTTTGCATCTCCTCTCTAGCTCTCTATCTGGTATGCTCTGGTAGGCTTGTACCGCTAGGGCTTCTAGGTGTAGTGGCCGCAATGCTCTACCCTGCTGCCGCCGTTTGTATCATTACTATTCTCGGCCTCCTCGTGCTGCTTCCTCGCTCGTGCAGAGGATCGATGGCTAACTGGAGTATTTTTAAGCGCCTAAGCTTTGTTGCAGTATGTGCCGGGCTCATGGGCTTAGCAGTGGCGCCGCAAATTGCGGGGGGCCAGCGATACGGTCAGCGTCTATCGATAGACGCAGCGGTTGAGTTCCCAGAATGGGGCCCAGAGGGTCGGTATACCCCTGGCGACCGGGGTGTGCCGGTGAGCTTTCGTCGGAAAGTGCTCTCTGCGGCTACCTCGGCTCTTTCGGCAGATAAGGTCACCAAGGACCGGGGGGCTAATCGTGCAGGAGCGGCCTCTTCCGATCCAGGAGCTAAGGAGACCAGCCCTTTGCCGATGGTTGTGATCATGGCCACTCTGATTTGTGCCGCTTTGATCGCAGTAAGGCGACCAAAGTCTATCTCTGCTGCTGCTTGGCGGTGCGGTATTTTCTGCCTTGGAATCACTGTTGCTTTTTTTGTTGCTTGTCAGGTTTTTCCGCTGCTGTATATACCCGCAAGATATCTGGCTTTGGGCGCTACAGCTCTCACTCCAGTGGTCTTTCCGGTACTTTGGCGGGTTATTGTTGAGGCTTGCATGCCAGCAAGTCGCTATCTGCCAAGAGGAGTCTTCACTGTAGCGCTTGGTAGTAGTTTGTTGTTAGCTCTGGGCTGGCACACATTGAGCCCTAAGCGCTTACCCAGCACAGTGGGCAATCGAGCTTTGTTTGGGGCTATAAGAGCCTTACCTGCGGACGCAGTTATCGCTGCCTGGCCGCGAGGCATAGCGAATATGATCCCGCTGTTTACCGCGCGATCAGTGCTGGTATTTGAAGAGGGGCACCAGATCTTTCACCGTGATTTTCTTGAGGAGATGCGCCGCAGAACTAGGGCGATTATAGCTGCATTTGCTGCTACTGACGTTGCACCTCTACAGGCTTTGCGAAGGGACTATAGAGTCTCGCATATTCTCGTTAATAAAAGACACCCAACTCAGTCCCCGGATTATTTCGCACCATTTGACACCGAGATGCGTGCAGCTCGCGAGCGCTCTGGTGAATCTCCACTAATTCTTTCAGCGTTAGCAGCTTCGAATTCTACCTTCGTAGATAACGATTACGTGCTTATTGATATCCAGGGACTTACTGATGTTGCTCCTCTATCTCAGCATGGGCCGGCAACGTACGGTTCAATACATCTTGCTCCATCCTGAGCCAAGACATGTAGCGTTTGCGTCTTTCCGGCGCTGAGCAGCTAAAGGTAACACTGCCATCTTTGTCGACTCCCAGGCTCTCCGGCTCGCCCTTAGGATATACCGACATCCACGCAGCAACAGCAGAGCCTCGCGCACCTGCATCGCGTGCATTTGAGCGATGAAGTATGTGTCCGGAAATATCGGCTATGTATTGCATAAGGTACTGAGACCCTGAGCCACCGCCTGCTACCTCGATCTCGGCAGGAAAGCGCTCCCCAAGCAGCCCCTTTTCGGCACACTCATCGATCATCCTGACGATGATATTGCCCACGTTTTCGACCACTGCTCGGACTCGATCTGCTATCCCTGCACCCGCTCGACACACAGTCACATTAGCTACTCCCGTTGGCCAGAGCGGAGTAATAGTTTCACGATTGGTCCAATACGCTGTAGCTAGCCCGACCGGATTAGCCGCATAAGAGGCGTTACAGCACTGGTCGAGCTCATTAGTATCAGCTACCCACGACCTGCGTAACGGCTCTAGAAGTACCGTGCCGGTGACAGACGATAGGTTCTCAATCAGGTACTGTAGCTCTCGATATCCGGCCCCAGGCACATGACGCGAATACAATACACTTGTCTTCAAAGCTGGCTTACGAACTATCTGTGAGCCAGTGCTAAAACAGATTGATGCGATCGTACCCAAATTTAGCAACGGCCGATTTGTTCCATTCCATCGACCAATTAACGCAGCCTGCTGATCTCCAAGAAGCGCCATCAGTGGTATTGCAGCTGTGGAGGGCATGTAGGTCATATGGTGTGAGAGAGAAGGAGCGATTATCGGCAGTCGTTTCTGGTCCACCTCGAATCGAGAGCAGAGCCAGTCACTCCACCCGCACTCCTCAAGTGCGTACAGCATAGTTCGAGCTGCCATAGTATCTTCAGTAGCAAACACACTGCCTGCTGAAAGCTGGTGCAATAGGAACGTGTCAAGAGTTCCCACGTAAATGAGTGGGTTAAGAAACTGTCGCTGCAACAGATGTATCTTGGGAGCTGCGAAATTAGCGAGCGTTGGTAGACCGGTCAGTCCCGATATCTTTTCAACACCGCGAGCGAATCCATCAATTACAGGCTGCGTGCGAGTGTCCGCCCAGGTTATCATCGGGTGGACCACCGCTCTACTCTCGGAATTCCAAGCAAGCACACCTGAGCGCTGGACCCCTAATCCCCAGGCTCTCAGGGGCCGTCCATCTGCTTGCGCTACTTGTATGCCTTTAGTCAATAAATCCTCGACCGATGCCAGCAAGCCTTGCGGATCTTGCTCAACACATCTTTCCTCGCGACGAATCTCGGGCACTCCAGTATTCCACTCAGCAACACTGGCTCCTGTCTGATCGATCAGAACACCTTTAGTTGCGCTTGAGCCCTGATCTATTCCGAGAAAAAGTTCCGAACGCACTCCCATGCTCAATGTGCTCCTATTACCTCTTTACAAACAGGGCAGTTAAATTGGCTCGTTTCAGAACAAGATAAATAGCGCCCATTTAAATAAAACCTCGTGCCCGCATAAGCGCATCTGTATTTACATCACGACCACGGAATGCACGATAGGCCTGGTCCGCTGGCTGCGTGTTTCCGATCGAAAGAATAGTATCGTGCAAACGTTGCGCTGTCTCCCTGTCCCACGCGCCATTTGGGGACTCAATAAACGCCTCCCAAGTATCCGCTGCAAGGGTATCAGCCCATAGATACGAGTAGTAGCCAGCAGAATATTCGCTACTAAAGATGTGCGCGAAATGAGGAAGTCGATGGCGCATCACTATCTCTTTGGGCATCCCAAGATCCTTGACCATCCGCGCCTCAAAAAGAACCGGGTCAATGTCTTGTGGATTACTGGCCGTATGCAATGCGAGGTCTATAATCGCGCAGGCAACTGACTCAACGGTCTTAAAGGCAGCATCATGTAGGCCCGCTGCTTGTATTTTTGAGATCTCTTCAGCTGGCAGCGGCTGATTACTCCGGTAATGAAGCGCAAAGCGCTCCAGGAACCTAGGCGTACTAAGCCAGTTCTCCAAAAGCTGTGAGGGGAGCTCAACTAAATCGCGTGGCACGCGTGTACCAGAAAGGGTTGGATATTGCACCTTTGAAAGCAGCCCATGAAGCGCGTGACCGAATTCATGTAACAGAGTGCGAGCTTCATCCCAGGACAATAGGCTTGGAACGTCACCTGACGCTTTTGGATTGTTGCACTCATTACACACTATCGCGGGAACAAAGTGATCGATGTTCTCCTGCACTCGATACTCATCCATCCAGGCACCAGAACGTTTGCCGGGGTGCTGGTAGGGATTCAAATAAAATGCTCCGATAACCCTTCCGGATGATTCGGTTACTTGGTACACCTCGTCATCTGGGTGAAATGTCGGCGCCTCAGAGCAGCTTAGTCGCGTAAATGTGAGACCAAAAATCTCGCTTGCCACAAAAAACATCCCGTCACGAATCCGATCAACTTGCAGGTACGGCGTAATTGCTGAGTCTTCGATCAAGTAAGTCAACGATTTCAGCCGCTCGTGGTAGTAGCGGTAATCCCACGGCATAAGTTCTTCTCCGGGCTGCTCCAGACGCGCCAGTTCAGCAAGCTGACCTAGCTCCATTTTGATACGCGCCAGAGCTGGTTTCCATACATCGAACATCAGCTGATAAGCCCGATCTACAGATCCCGCCATTGTATTTTCCAGCTGTGCAGAAGCATGGTTTTGATACCCCAATAAAGATGCTCGCTCTGCCCGAAGCGATAGTATCTCCCGGATAAGCGGATTATTATCGTTGGGACCACCATCACATCGATTGACAAATAGCTCATGCACCGCTTGGCGACTAGCACGATCTGTTGCGTAGGTAAGGAATGGCTCTACTACTGAGCGAGTGTTTATAACTACCCAACCTTCTAGGCCCCGCTGAGACGCCTCCTGCCGCATACTTTCTCGCAGCTCACCTGGAACTCCCACCACAGATCTTGCCTCTAGCAAATGGGTGAACTCTGCTTCTACTCTCAGGATATTATGGGCAAAGGTAGCGCTTAGCTCTGATAGTCGTTTGTTGGTGGCAAGAAGTCGCGCCTTACCGCCAGAGTCAAGCAGAGCTCCAGCACGCTTAAAATCCTGCATAATTACCCAGGCTAGTCTCTTCGCCTCAGCGCTTAGATTGAACTCATCACGCTTATCATATACGACCTTGCATCGGTTAAAGAGCTGTTCGTTTTGATATATTCCATCAAAGTGCTCCGAGAGTATCGGATCGATGCGGCTTTCAAGCTCCTGAATATATTCATCGCTCTTTGTCGAGGTAAAAACTCGATACAAAGCTAATACCCGACGCAACGCTACCCCACTTTGCTCAAGTCTCAGATAGGTATTGTTAAAGTTCGGCGCTGCTGAGCAGTGCGCTATTGATTTAATCTCTTCACGGTGTTTTTTAAGTGTCGCATAGATCGCCGGCTCAAGGTCGCTCGCTGTAATGCGGTCAAAAGGTGGCAATCCACCGATCGGCCCGCGCCACGGCTCGCTAGCTTGCTGCTCGGTTAGGGAATCAGAATGTGGTTGGCCAGACACCGGGTGCGATACATCTTTAGCGCTCATGCAACCATTGTAGTGCTTTATGGTAAAAGGCAAAAGACCATCCGCATATTCATCTGCTCGGCGTGATATGCATGGGTATTCGACGGATCTGGCTCACATAAACCCTGCACGAGTGATTTTGAAAAGAATTACTCGTAATAGCAGGGCGAACGCAATCTTGGCCCATGAAGATCAAGGGAACAGCCAAGTTGCGCCGCAGAAGACAAAAAAACGCTAGCTGCAGAAAGAGACTATCTAGTTGCTGATACAAGCGGAGCAGTGATAGCTGATTAGGTTTTTTAACTATAACCGGTCTCAAAAATAGCTTCGTCGCTAGGTTGAAGAGATACGAGGCGAGACGAGGAAAGCGAGGGAAAATACCGGAGGTGTATCCACTTAGATACACTCAAGGATTTTTTCACGAAGTTTGACGAAGTCGCAGCCCGCATCTCGTCGATCGCAGCAGAAGATGTTTTTTAGACCGGTTCTAGCAGGCTATCGTTGGTATTTTACGTTGAACAGATCGTAAGGACAAAAGCAAACCTAACACGAGGAAAGTTGCATAAGCCATCCACCAAAGCTGCTCTCCTGGGCCCGGAATGTTATACGCCAAAACTGTCATTAAACTAGCAACCAAGGTACTAAGAACTACATTCCTCCCCAATCCGTATGGGACTAGCTTTGCAAGAACGTAGGACTGCACAACGATTAGGTTAGTGTGGTCTAATATGAACCCGTATGGAGTTATAAACGGATTAATCATTAGTGCCCAGATAATTCCTTCTGAGTTCGGCTCAGGGTTGCTCTTGATAAGCCACAATAGACCCGTCAAAACTCCCAGAAGCGGAATCAGATACAGAACAAACAAAGGATCGCTATAACCCATTTCAATCGCAAATCCCCGTATCAAAGACGGAACCGAAGCCCCCAAATAAGAAATTGGCCACGACGGGCGATACACCCAGTTTAGCCATATACTTGGGAAGAGAACCTCAGCTAAGACGGCTCCTACGAGAATCGCTGAAAATGCGCCCAAAATTACCATCCACCTGGCACCTCTCAGCACCCAGCATGCAATTAGGCAACAAGGTAAAAGTACAATATGAGGCTTTACCACAGCCACAGCCATCAAGGCACCCGCACCAAAGCCGCCGCCTCTAATAAACATAGTCATCCCGAGTAAGACCAGCAATGAAACTGCCGAGCTTATCTGTGAAACATATATCTCGATCATAGAAGGTATGCTGATAAAGGCCAGCAGAACCGCAAGCAGAGCCGCTTGCTTGTTTTGGCTTGCTGCCAGCTTCACACCAAGAAGGGCCATGCAGGAACACACCACAACCAGAAAAGCCGGCCAAGCGGAATAGATGATTGCAGCAGGCAAAGCAAACAGTAGTCCTGGGAAGATCAGGAATATCGGAGGATTCCAGGCCATCGGTATAGATTTGGCTTTTGCCGCGCCCACGACCGTAGTGAATGCTCGCTCCATCTGAGCTGGATCGTATGGATTACCGCCTTGTGAGGCAACAGATAGTGAAGTCTTGTATATTTGTATATCTGATTCCGTGTAATTGGCGCGAGGAATTAAATAGCTAGTCAATACCAACACGACTATTGTTAGAGATAACCACCTATTCATATATTTAAATCTAACTATGAACTAAGTCCGGCTCCTGCAAAGGTACGTCAGCTCTGGAGTTGAATTCGCTACATGTGTCTGCATCTTTTAAAGCTATAGGAGATCTAAGTCTACACTTAATGATAATCTCCCCTCCGACTATACTTTCTTTATCT